>NZ_DBHKZK010000046.1:0-37565 GCF_057314735.1 Cardiobacterium sp. | reverse complement strand
CCGCTGCGGGTTTCGCCCTGCGGGAGAGGGAGGTCTAAATTGTAAACAGCCCTTAACCCTCTCTCTTGCTTCGCAAACAATGCTTGTCGCTGCGCGAGCTGTCTCAACATGCGTAGGGTGGGGCTTGCCCCACCGCCGCACAACCATGCCGGGTGCCGTCTATGGCGGGTTTGGCGTTGTTTACCATTCGGCGGATAAGCCCCTCTCTCTTGCTTCGCAAGCAATGCTTGTCGCTGCGCGAGCTGTCCCAGTCCCACAGGGACTGGAACAGCTCGCGCAGCGAGAGAGGGGGCATATTGGCTGTTTTCCCGGTTTTCAGTTCCCTACACAAGCACACGGAAAAATGCGATTCCCCAAAATTTTGAACAGATTCTGAAACTTTTGATGAATGGCTATAATGCCGCCACGGTTTTTGTGAAGGAGTACACAATGTCCGAAAGCAAGACGGCCGAGGTGATTTTCCGCGCGCGCGGGCTGACCAAGGTGTACCGCATGGGCGATGTGGAAGTGCGGGCGCTGCGCGGCATTGACCTGGCGCTGTATCAGGGCGAGTTCGTGGTGATGCTCGGCCCCTCCGGCAGCGGCAAATCGACGCTGCTCAATATCCTCGGCGGGCTGGATACGCCGTCTTCAGGCGAGGTCTGGTATCACGGCGAGGATTTGAGCCACGCCGATGATGCGCGTCTGACCCGCTTTCGCCGCGAACACGTCGGCTTTGTCTTCCAGTTTTACAACCTGATTCCCAGCCTGACCGCGCGCGAGAATGTGGCGATTGTCACCGAAATCGCGCCTGACCCGCTGCCGCCTGCCGAAGCGCTGGCGCTGGTCGGGCTGGAGGGGCGGCTGGATCATTTTCCGGCGCAGCTTTCTGGCGGCGAACAGCAGCGGGTGGCGATTGCCCGCGCGATTGCCAAGCGGCCGGTGGTGATGCTCTGCGATGAGCCGACCGGCGCGCTGGATTCTGCGACCGGGGTGCGGGTGCTGGAAGCGCTCGCCACCGTCAACCGCGAGATGGGGACGACCACGGTCATCATTACTCACAACGCCGATATTGCGAAGATGGCGCAGCGGGTGTTGTGGATGCAGGACGGGCAAATCGTGCGCGAGGCGGTGAACGAACGCCCGCTTGCCGCCAGTGAGCTGGAGTGGTGAGATGAAAGCCCTGCACCGCAAAGCCCTGCGTGATTTATGGCGGATGCGCGGCCAGGCGCTCGCCATTGCCCTGGTGATTGCTTCCGGCATCGCCATGCTGGTGATGGCGCAGGCGACGCTCTTGTCGCTGCGCGATACGCGCGATGCGTTTTATCGCGAGACGCGCTTTTCGGAGGTTTGGGTGCAGGCGAAGCGTGTGCCGCAGACCATGCTGGCGCGGCTCGCCGAGATTCCGGGCGTTGCCGAGGTGGAGGCGCGGCTGGTGACGGGCGCGAAGTTGTCGCTGGACGGTTTTGCCGAACCGGCGGAGGCGCGGGTGCAGTCGCTGCCGGATGATGGCGTGCCGCGGCAGAACCGCCTGTTTTTGCAAAGCGGCCGCCTGCCCGCGCCGGGGACGACGCGCGAAATCGTCATCGGCACGGCGTTTGCCAAAGCGCACGGCCTGCAAACGGGCGACACGCTGCAAGCCATTATTTACGGGCGACAGCAGCGCTTCACCATCGTCGGCACGGCGACCTCCGCCGAACACCTTTACCTCATCAGCCCCGGCGCGATGTTCCCGGATGATTTGCGCTACACCGTGCTGTGGCTGCCGGAGCGGGCGCTTGCCGCTGCGCTTAATATGAAGGGCGCGTTCAACGAGGCGACGTTCCGCCTCGCCCCCGGTGCGGATGCGCAGACAGTCATCGCCGCCATTGACCGCCTCCTCGCCCGCTACGGCACCACCGGCGCGACCGACCGCATGGAGCAGGTGTCGCACCGCATGTTGCACGAGGAATTCCGCCAACTGGCGACCTTGACCTGGATGTTCCCGACCATCTTCCTCGCCGTCGCCGCCTTTCTCCTCAATATGGTGTTCAAGCGCCTGATTAGCATGCAGCGCGACCAGGTCGCCATTCTCAAGGCCTTTGGCTACCGCACGGCGCAGGTGGCGGCGCATTACGGCCTCATCGTCAGCCTGATCTGCCTCGTCGGCGTTATTCTCGGCACGGCGGCGGGCGTGTGGCTGGGGCAGCGCCTCGCCGCACTTTATCAAATCAACTTCCACTTCCCCTATCTGCAATTCCGCCTCGACCCGCAAACCGTTGCGGTGGGCGCGGTGGTCAGCCTGCTCGCCGCGCTCCTCGGCAGCGGACGCGCCGTCTATATCGCCGCGCGCGAACCCGTCGCCCAAGCGATGCGCCCGCCCGCGCCCGACCGCTTCCGCCGTACCCTGCTAGAGCGCCTCGGCCTCGCCCGCTATTTCAGCCAACCGACGCGCATGATTTGGCGCCAACTGGAGCGTCGCCCCGGCAAGGCGCTGTTTGCCATCATCGCGCTGGCGGCGGCGGGCGGCATTGTCGTCGTCGGCAACTTCCAGCGCGGCTCAATCAACTACATGATCGGCGTGGAAAACTACCTCGCGCAGCAGCACGACATCAGCGTCAGCTTCATCGAAGACGCGCCGCCGCGCGCCCTCTACGAACTCGCCGCCATGCGCGGCGTGCGTGCCGCCGAAGGCCAGCGCAGCGTGGCGGTGCGCGTCGCCCACGACAACCGGCAGAAGCGCCTCATCCTCGAAGGCATCGGCGAACACAGCCACATGCGCCACCTCATGCGCGCCGACCTGCGCCCGCAAACCCTGCAACCCGGCGGCATCATCCTCGGCGACTACTTTGCCGACTGGCTCGGCGTGCGCGTCGGCGACCGCATCTGGGTAGAAATCCTCGACGGCCGCGGCAAAACCCTGCAAGTGCCGGTAGTACAGACCGTTTACGCCCTCTCCGGCAACAGCGCCTACATGACCCTGCCCACCCTGAACCGCCTCCTCGGCGACGAACGCATCAACGGCGCCCTGCTCACCACCGCCCGCGACGCCGAAGCGCGCATCCAGCGCGAACTCAACGACCGCCCGCGCATCATGGCCGCCAGCACCCGCCGTGGCGCCATCACCGCCTTCCGCGACATGATTGCCCGCGTCGGCGGGACCTTCAGCATCATCGCCGTCTTCATGGGCATGATCGTGAACATCGGCGTCGTTTATAACACCATGCGCATGGCGCTCTCCGAACGCAGCCGCGAACTCGCCAGCCTGCGCGTCCTCGGCTTCAGCCACGGCGAAGTGCGCTACATCCTCCTCGGCGAAATGCATATCCTCGTCCTCGCCTCCCTGCCGCTGGGCGTCGCCTGTGGCTACAGCCTCATCTACGGCCTCGCGATGGGACTACAAAACGACATCTACCGCATGCCCGTCATCATCGCCCCCGCCGCCTACGCTATCGCCACCCTGACCACGATCGCGAGCGCCGCCCTCTCCGCCCTCGTCATCGCGCGCCAACTGCGCCGCCTTGACCTCATCGAAGTCCTGAAAACAAGGGAGTAACCATGCGCAAAACCCTCACCTGGCTCGCCCTCGCTGCCGCCGTCGCCTACCTGGCCTACCTCGCCCTGCGCGAAGAACAAACCCTCATCGCCAGCGCCACCGCCAGCCCGCACGACCTCCAACAAACCTACAGCGAAGAAGGCCGCACCCGCCTGAAAAACCGCTACCACATCCACGCGCCCGTCAGCGGCACCCTGCGCCGCATCACCCTACAAGCGGGCGACACCGTGCGCGCCGGACAAACGCTGGCCGAAATCGAACCCGCCAGCGCCAACCCGCTGGATGCACGCAGCCACGAACAAGCCGAAGCCGACCTGCGCGGCGCCGAAGCCGCACTGGACGCCGCGCGCCAACGCATCACCGCCGCCAAAAGCGCACACACCCTCGCGCAAAAAGAACACCAGCGCCTCGTGCCGCTGGTCAAAGCCCAGGCCGCAAGCCGCGAACAACTCGACCAGGCGCGCGCCCAACGCGACAGCGCGAGTGCCAACCTTGCCGCCGCCCAAGCCGAAGAAAAAATCGCCGCCGCCCGCGTACAATCCGCGCGCGCCCTGCTGGCGAACCATAACGAAGCGGGTGCCGCCGCCGTCGCTGTCACCGCGCCCATTACCGGCGTCATCACCAAACGCCAACACCAAAGCCGCACCCCCATCGCCGCGGGCGAACTCCTGATGGAAATGGGCGACCCGACACAACTCGAAATCGAAGCCGACATCCTCTCCGCCGACGCCGTGCGCCTCGCCCCCGGC
Organism: Cardiobacterium sp.; assembly: GCF_057314735.1. NCBI lineage: Bacteria > Pseudomonadati > Pseudomonadota > Gammaproteobacteria > Cardiobacteriales > Cardiobacteriaceae > Cardiobacterium > Cardiobacterium sp. Next base: position 33,302 of record NZ_DBHKZK010000046.1, on the reverse strand, counting down.
ACCCGCGCGCGCATCCGCCACTGGGGCGGCGACGACCTCAGCGCCCGCGTGCGCCGCATCGAACCGGGCGGCTTCACCAAAACCTCGGCGCTGGGCGTAGAAGAACAACGTACCCGCGTCATCCTCGACCTCACCAGCCCGCACGCCCAATGGCAAACCCTCGGCGACGCCTACCGCGTCGATATCGAATTCATCCTTGCCGAAAAAAACGGCGCGCTCACCATCCCGCTAAGCGCGCTCTACCGCGACGGCGACGGCTGGGCGGTGTACCGCATCAACGACGCGCGCGCCCGCCACACAGCAGTACAAACCGGCCTGCGCACCGCGACCGACGTCGAAATCACAGAAGGCCTCACCAACAGCGACCGCGTCATCCTCCAACCGGACGAAAACATCCACGACGGCAGCCGGGTACAAACCCCGCCGGAGTGAATGGATGGCGAATTTACAGCCGTCCTCACAAAACCCTGTACGGCGGCGTGCCTTGTACAGAACTTTGCGAGAATCGCCATACAACAACGCTTGCCGCGAGAATCGTGCTGCGGATACCCGCGGAACGGCTCCCTCCCCCTGTGGGGGAGGCAGCAAACCATCCGCGTTAGCGATAGCATACAAAACGACACAAACCACCCCGCCCCGGCAAACATTACACCGCCGTCCACCCCTGCCACGCCCCAGGAAATCCCTGTAAAATGCGCACCTTCTCCACACCCTTTTTCACATTTACCAACACTCCCAGAGGTTACGGACATGAAACACACATGGTTGGGCGCCGTCTTCGCATCGCTCCTGCTCAGCGGCTGCGGCGGCATGATCTATGGCAGCGAAAACGCGCGCGTGGTTGACCGCAACGTGCCTTATGGCCAGCCGGTTGATTTCGGTGGCCAGGGCAATATGCAACCGCCGCCGCAACAGGGCGGCTTCAACTTCAACGGCGGATACGCCGGCAATGGTCAGCCCGTGCCGCCGCCGGTCAATGCGGGCAATGGTTACGGCTTCAACAACGGCCAGCCGATGCGTCCGCAAACGGGACAGGCGCCGGTAAACGCGCCCGTCGCCGCCAACGTGCCCCCGCCCGTCCAGCAAACCCAGGTGCAGGCTGCCAGCCCCTACCAGCCTGCCGCGCCGACCATTGCCAAGGCACCCGCCGCCGCACCCGGCTGGGGCGCGCCTGCCGACCAGCCGAAGGTTACGCCCGCGCCGAACCCGAACCAGCCTGGCGCCGCCGCCATCCGTGATGCCGTCAAAGAAGCGCCGAAAGTCGCCGTGGCCGACCCTGCCGCCGCCGCGAACAACAACAAACGCCAGGCCTTGCGCCCGAACGCGGGCAGTGAGCCCGCCGCCGTGCCGCCGCCGGTTGAAACCCGCGTTGCCAGCAACACCCCCGAACCCGCTGCTGCCGCCGCGCCGAAAGCCGAAGGCGAAACCGCCGTCTCCGCGCTGCTGAAAAAAGCCTCCGGCTCGCTCGGCAAGGGCGATTTGGACGGTGCCGCCGCGTATCTGGAAAACGCGCAGCGGCTTGACCCGAAAAACAGCAAAATCCTCTACGACATCGCCAACATCCGCTACCACCAGGGGCGCTACAAAGAAGCCGAAAGCATGGCAAGCCGCGCCGTGCAGACCGGCGGCAGCAACGCGATGCTGAAAAAATCCTGGTCGCTCATCTCCAACTCGCGCAACAAACTGGGCGACAGCCAGGGCGCGGTACAGGCCGCGACCAAAGCCGCCTCCTACTGACTTGGCCGACATCAAAACCCTGTTCGCCGCGGATGGCGCGCTCTCCGCCGCCGTCAGCGGCTACCAGCCGCGACCCGGACAACAGGAACTGGCCGAAGCCGTCGCCGACAACCTGTCGGACGACGGCATTTTGTTGGCAGAAGCGGGCACCGGTACCGGCAAAACCTTCGCCTACCTGCTGCCGCTGCTCGCCAGCGGCAAAAAAGGGCTGGTCTCGACCGCCACCCGCAACCTGCAAGAGCAGATTTTTACCAAAGACCTGCCGCTGGTGCGCAAAGTGCTGGCCTCCCCGGCGCGCGTTGCCCTGCTCAAAGGGCGGCGCAACTACCTCTGCCACCACCACTACCACCAATACCTCGACAGCGAACCGCACACCCGCGAAGAAAAAGCGTGGCGGCGCGCCATCGAACACTTCTTTGACACCACCGCCGACGGCGACCTCGTCGCCCTGCGCGACGTCCCCGAAGACGCGCCGGTCATCGCCCGCATCACCTCCACCGCCGAAAACTGCCTCGGTCGCGACTGCGCCTTCTACGAAGAATGCTATGTGCAAAAAGCGCGGCAAAAAGCCAAAGAAGCGGACGTCACCGTCATCAACCACCACCTGCTGCTGGCCGACTTCGCCCTGAAAAGCGAAGGCTTTGCCGAAATCCTGCCGGACATCCAGGCATTCATCATCGATGAAGCGCATCACCTGCCGCTGACCGCCATCCACTTCCTCGGCGACCACCTCTCCGCGCGGCAACTGCTCGCCTTCATCAACGACGGCGAACACGCCGCACTGACCGAAGCGCCGGACGCGCTTGATCTGCGCGAAACCCTGCGCGACATCAAACTGCAACACAGCAAAATCCTGCTCGCCGTGCGCCAGCCGCAAGAAACCCGGCTGGACGAAGCCCAACTCTTTGCCAACCGCGACTTCTGGACAGAGCTGCAAACATTGGCGACGCTGTTTGAACTGCTGCACACCCAACTCGCGCCGCAAAAAACGCGCGGCAAACTGCTCGCCCACCTCGACAGCCGTTGCCAGGACTTACAGAAACTCATCGCCGCCTTCCTCGCCGAAGACCAAAACGCCACCCCCGCCGCCCCGGAGCCAACCGACGCAGACGACGAAACCGAAGCCAAACCGCCCGCACCGCGCGCCATCTGGCTTGACGTCGGCCCGCGCCACTACAGCCTCTGCTCCGTCCCGGTCAACGCCGCCGGGCGCTTCGCCACCTGGATTGCGAACAGCAACGCCAGTTGGTCATTCCTCTCGGCAACCCTCGCCGTCAACGGCAGCTTCGACCACTACAGCCGCGAACTCGGCCTCTCCGAATACCGCAGCATCCAGCTCCAAAGCCCGTTTGACTTCCGCCACCAGGCGCTGCTCTACCACCCGCCCGGCCTGCCCGACCCGAACGATGCCGCCTACAACGATGCGCTCATCGCCGCCATCCTGCCGGTGCTGGCGCGCAGCCGGGGGCGCGCCTTCCTGCTCTTCACCAGCTACAAGGCGCTGCACGCCGCCGAACGCGCCCTGCGCGACACGGACTACCACCTGCTCGTCCAGGGGCGGGCGGGCAAAAACGCGCTGCTCGCCGACTTCCGCCGCCACGACCGCGCCGTCCTGCTCGCCACCTCCAGCTTTTGGGAAGGCGTGGACGTGCGCGGCGACCGCCTCGTCTGCGTCGTCATCGACAAACTGCCCTTCGCCGCGCCGAACGACCCCGTCACCCGCGCCCGCCACCGCCTGCTCACCGACAAAGGCCTGTCGCCCTTCATCCACGACACCCTGCCGCAAGCCATCATCACCCTCAAACAGGGCGTAGGCCGCCTCATCCGCGACACGGGCGACTACGGCGTGCTGGTACTCGCCGACCCGCGCCTCACCCAAAAAAACTACGGCCAGACCTTCCTCAACAGCCTGCCGCCCATGAGCAAAACCCGTAAAATAGAAGTCATCGACCGCTTCTTCGCCTACCACGAAAACCCAACCAAACCATGACACTACCCAACAAACACAGCACCCTGATCGCCCTCGACACCTCCGGCCCCGCCTGCTCCGTCGCCCTGCTCGCAGGCGGCAACACCCTGCAAACCTACGAACTCGAAGCACAAAAACACACGCGCGAAATCCTGCCGCTGCTGGACAAACTGCTACAAAAAGGCGGCATCGACAAAAACGCGGTAGAAGGCATCATCATTAGCGCCGGGCCGGGCGCATTCACCGGTCTGCGCGTCGGCGCGGCAGTGGCGATGGGACTGGCCGCCGCCTGGGACGTGCCAATCCTGCCCGTCTCCTCGCTCGCCCTGCTCGCCGCCACCGTCCGCCGCCACAGCGGCGCGGGCAAAATCCTCGCGGTGATGGACGCGCGCATGGGCGAAGTCTATGCCGGACTATATGAGAACGGCGAATGCGTCGGCGCAGACCGCGTCTGCGCACCGGAAGCCATCCCCACCGACTGGTACAACGGCGCACTGGTCGCAGGCGCGGGTACCGTGTACGCCGAGCGCTTCCCGCAAGACGCAAACCTCGCCGAAGACGCCTACATCCCCGAAGCCATCGACGCCTTCAGCCTGCTGGAAACCGCCGACTGGCAACCGCCGCTACAAGGCATCGAACTGCACTACCTGCGCAACGACGTGGTGCAGGCCTGAACCCGCCATGAACAGCGTCCTGCCGTTTACATACACCTTGAGCGCTCAGGTGTATGTAAATGACTTTGCCGCATTAGGCACCATCCCACCAGCACCGCGCTTGCATCCAATAACCCCACCCCAACCCTCCCCCACAGGGGGAGGGAGCCGTTTGGTGGCAACCGGCACTTCTGCCGCTCTCATCAAAAACACAGGAAGCGCACCGGCGCACCGCCACTATCCCAATCCGCCAACCGCCGCCCGAACCCCCACCGTTCTGCCCCCTCCCCCGTGGGGGAGGGACGGGGTGATGGCAGCCAGCACCCCGCAAAGCGACAAATACAAAATCGCCCATCATCCATACTCACCAACTGCCACCGCTCTACCCCCCTCCCCCTGTGGGGGAGGGGCTGGGGGTGGGGTTTGCCCGCATACCTCGCTGGCCAATCGACAACCTGCAAAACCATTTACATACACCCTGAGCGCTCAGGTGTATGTAAAACACCCCGGTACAGAGTGTGTACCGACGCACCACCTCCCGCCAAATTTATCAACCACCGCCCGAATCCCCACCGTTCTGCCCCCTCCCTTGCAGGACGCGCCAGCGTCCGCAGCGGGGAAGGGTTGGGGAGGGGGTAGCGTCCTCGCTTCTGCCACCGATGCGAAGTTGTCCTCTTGCAATCCGGCAACTATCACCCGAATCCCCACCGCTCTACCCCCCCCCGTGGGGGAGGGACGGGGTGGGGGCAGCCAGCACCCCGCAAAGCGACAAATACAAAATCGCCCATCATCCATACTCATCAATTGCCACCGCTCTGCCCCCTCCCTTGCAGGACGCGCCAGCGTCCGCAGCGGGCGGGTTCCCACGCAAAATGCATTCGCATTTTGCGTGGGGCCCGGGGGAGGGTTGGGGAGGGGGTAGCGCGCATGATTTCGCAGCCAATGCCGAATGATCCCCCCTCCACGTTCGCCTGCCACCGAAACCCATATCCATAAAAAACCCTCCTGCAACGCTGCACCAAGACACATCCCAAACAACCCATGACCCCCATCACCACCCGTCTCACCGTCCGCATTGGCGACATCAACTACGGCGGCCATCTCGGCCACGACCGCCTCATCACCCTGCTGCACCAGGCGCGGCTCAACTGGCTGCACGCGCTCGGCGCCGAAGAAACCAACTGCTTCGGCGCAGGCCTCATCATGCGCCACCTCACCTGCGACTACCGCGCCGAAGCCTTCCTTGGCGACGCGCTCGACATCGCCATGCACGCGGGCGACTTGCGCCGCACCGCCTTCACCCTGCATTACCGCGTCTGCCGTGGCGAGACCCTTATCGCCGAAGCCGCGACCGAAATGGTCGCCTTTGACTACCACGCGCACAAAATCATCGCGCTGCCGCCCGCCTTTGCCGCCGCCCTCGGAGAAACCGCATGACCCAAAACCCCAACAGCGTCTCGCTCATCCGCAAGGCCATCATCCTGCTGACCGTGCTCATCGTGCTGGTCGTCCTCCTCCTCATCTTCCAGTTCACCGACATCGCCTTCCGTGTCTGGGACAGGTTGCAACACACCCCGCCCGGCTTCCTCGTTTTCTACCTCATCGTCATCAGCCTGATTGCCGCCGCTGGCCTCATCCTCATCTGGAAAATCTGGACGGTGGGGCGCAACCGCCGCCGGGGCAAAGCCGCCGCGCCAGAGCGCAAACGCTTAAGCCTCGAAGAATTGCAGGCGCGCGCCGCCGCCGCCCGCGCGCAAGGGCTGGACACCAGCGCCATTGACGCCGAAATCGACGCCATCGCCACCGAGCCGCAAGAGCTGGAACTCGCCTTCTTCGGCAAAATCAGCACCGGCAAAAGCTCGCTCATCCAGACCATGCTGCCGCACGCGACTATCGACACCTCCATCATCGGCGGCAGCACCACCACCATCGAGCGCTACCACTACGAAAACGCGCGCGGCCTGTCGCTCACCCTGCTCGATATGCCCGGCACGCACCAGGCGGGCGCGGACGGCACCCTCGACCAGGACGTGATGACCGCCGCGCGCCGCGTGCACATCGTCGCCTACGTCATCGACCAGGACCTCACCGAAAGCGACATGATCTCCATCCTCCGCCTGCACGCCTTTGAAAAACCGATGCTGGTCATCCTCAACAAAACCAACCTCTATAACGCCGCCGAACTGGACGAACTGAAAACCCGCATCCGCGCCCGCCTGCCGGAAGACATCGCCTTCATCACCGCCGCCAGCGCCTACCGCCAACCGGTGCGCCGCCAACAGCCGGACGGCACCGCCCTCTGGGAGGCGCGCGAAGTGCCGGGCAACATCAGCGCACTATTACAAAAACTCGCGCAAATGACCGCCGCGCGCGGCACCCTCACCGCGCGCAACCGCGACGCGCTCATCAGCCTCGCCGACGAAACCCTGACGCAGCGGCTCAACCACTACCGCCGCGAACGCGGCGAAGCGATGGTGAAAAGCTACGCGCGCAAAGCCATGCTTGGCGGCGTCGCCGCCGTCGGCCCCGGAACCGACGTCCTCATCCAGGGCTACCTCGGCATGGACATGTTGAAACACCTCACCAAACTCTACGACGTCCCCACACGCGACATCGACCTGCAAACCCTGGTCGAAGCGGCGAGCAGCAAAGTCAAAACCCACCTCACCGTCATCCTCGCGCTCGCCGGCAACGTCTGCAAAGCCTTCCCCGGCGTCGGCACCGTCATCGGCGGCGCCTCGCACGCCGTCGCCTACGGCCTCATCTTCGAAAGCCTCGGCCGCGCCACCCTGCAAGCACTCGAACACAGCAGCCGGGACACACTCAACACCCAGAACATCATGCAAAACTTTGAGGAACAACTCCGCCATGACCTCGAAACGCGGGCGCAAAGCCTCGTCCGGCTCGCCCTCGGCAGCCGCGAAAAAAACCGCCAAAGCTGAAGCGCACCAAAAAGCCGTCGCCGCCCGCCGCGCCGGCAAAGCCGAAGCGCACCTAAAAAAAGCGCGCGACAGCGTTGCCGCCCTGCTTGACGACAAACGCCTGCCGGATGACGCCAAAGCGCGCCTCGGCGAAGACTACCGCCAACTCCAGCGCCTGCTCGACAAACTCGAACAAGGCCACGTCCACGTCGCCGCCTACGGCCGCGTCAGCGTCGGCAAATCCGCGCTCTTGAACGCCCTTGCCGGCAAAGAAATCTTCGCCACCAGCGTCCTGCACGGCAAAACCCGCCACAGCGAACACACCCTGTGGCAAACCATCGACAGCGGCGGCATCTACCTCATTGACACCCCCGGCATCGACGAAGTCGGCGGCCAAAGCCGTGCCGAACTCGCCGCCCACGTCGCCCGCCAGGCCGACGCGGTGCTGTTCGTGGTGGACAGCGACATGACCCGCGACGAATACCAGGCGCTCATCCAATTACACGAAAAAACCCAGCCGCTCATCCTCGTCCACAACAAAGCCGACCGCCTGACCGCCGCCGACCGCGACAAACTCCTCGCCCACCACCAGCGCCGCGTCGCGGGCATCATCCCGCCGGAACGCATCGTCGCCGCCAGCGCCCGCCCCGACAACTACCTGCAAATCACCACCGGCGCCGACGGGCGCGAACACGAACAAACCATCCAGCCCGAACCCGACGTGGACGCGCTCAAAGCCGTGCTGTGGCAACTGCTCGAAGCCGATGGTAAAAGCTATGCCGCGCTCAACGCCAGCGTCTTTGCCGGCAAACTCTCCGAGCGCGTCGGCCAAGAAATCGTCGCCGCGCGCCAACACCTCGCGGAAAACATCATCCGCCACTACGCGCTCATCAAAGCCGTCGGCGTCGCCATCAACCCCATCCCGGCGGTGGACCTGCTGGCGCTCGCGGCGGACGCGACCATGATCGTCCACCTCTCGCGCACCTATGGCATCGACATCACCCGCCACCAGGCAGGCGAACTCGTGCGCACCATCGCCCTGCAAACCGGCTACCTCATGGGCACCGTCTATGGCATCCAGGCACTCTCCTCGCTCCTGAAAGGCCTGACCGCCGGACTCTCCACCGTACTCACCGCAGGGGCGCAGGGAGGTGTGGCCTACTACGGCAGCTACGTCATCGGCAAGGCGGCGGAACGCTACTTCGCGCAAGGCGCAAGCTGGGGCGCGGGCGGCGCCAAACCCGTCATCGAAGAAATCCTGCGTGATTTGGACAAAGACAAACTCATCCAGGAAGCAAAAAGCTCCATCGCGCAATACCTCGGCAAAAAATAACGCGGCGGACAAACCGCCCTTGCCTGCCCTGCCCGCACCGCGTTACCCTGCCCGGCGCGGAATCCCCCGCGCAACCCACGAGGAAAACCCATGCAAACCCGCCTCCTGCAACACGCCGCCCTTGCCGCCGCCATTGCCCTCTCGCTACAAACCTTTGCCCTGCAACCCGCCGCTGCGCCTGCCGCACCGCCCCAAGTCCAAGAAGCCATCTACGCCGAAAACGCCATCGAACACCCGGTATGGGCGAAAAACGGCATGGTCGCCTCGCAAGAAGCGCTCGCCTCCGCCATTGGCCGCGACATCCTGCAACAGGGCGGCAATGCCGTGGATGCCGCCGTCGCGGTTGGCTTCGCCCTAGCCGTCACCCTGCCGCGCGCGGGCAACATCGGCGGCGGCGGCTTCATGCTCATCCACGACGCCAAGAAAAACGAAACCATCGCCATCGACTACCGCGAAAAAGCGCCAAAAGCCGCCTTCCGCGATATGTATCTCGACGAAAACGGCAACGCCGACGAAGAACGCTCGCGTTACCACGGCCTCGCCGTTGGCGTCCCCGGCACGGTGGACGGCCTGCTGCTGGCGCTTGCCGAACACGGCACGATGACGCGCGAACAAGTCCTCGCACCTGCCATCCGCCTCGCCGAAGAAGGCTTTACCGTCACCCCCGGCCTCTCCAACTCGCTGCAAGGACTCGCCGAACGGATGACCAAATGGCCGAGCACCGCCAAAATCTTCTACCACGCAGACGGGCGCGCGCTGCAACCCGGCGAAACCCTGAAACAGCCTGAGCTCGCCGCCTCGCTACGCCGCATCGCCGCACAAGGCCGCGACGGCTTCTACCAGGGCGAGACCGCCGACAAAATCATCGCCGCCATCAAAGGCGCGGGCGGCACCATGACCGCCGAAGACCTGCGCGACTACCACAGCGTCAAACGCGAGCCGGTGCGCGGCGATTACCGCGGCTATGAAATCGTCTCCATGCCGCCGCCCTCCTCCGGTGGCATCCACATCATCCAAATCCTCAACATCCTCGAAGGCTACGACCTGCACGCGAGCGGCGCCAATACCGCCAAAACCATCCACCTCATGGCAGAAGCGATGCAGCTTGCCTACGCCGACCGTGCCGAATACCTCGGCGACCCGGACTTCATCAAAATCCCGGTCAAAGGCCTCACCAGCCAAAAATACGCCGACAGCTTGCGCGCCAAAATTGACCCCGACAAAGCGCGCCCCGGTGCAGAAATCCGCCACAGCGACCCGCTGCCGTACGAAAGCGACCAGACCACGCACTACTCCGTGGTCGATAAAGACGGCAACGCGGTGGCGAACACCTATACCCTGAACTTCAGCTACGGCACCGGGCTGGTCGCCGAAGGCACCGGCATCCTGCTCAACAACGAAATGGATGACTTCTCCGCCAAACCGGGTGTGCCGAACGGCTACGGCCTCATCGGCGGCGACGCCAACGCGGTGGAGGCGGGCAAACGGCCACTCTCCTCAATGAGCCCGACCATCGTCTTCAAGGACGGCAAACCCTTCCTCGTCACCGGCAGCCCCGGCGGCAGCCGCATCATCACCACCGTGCTGCAAATCATCAGCAACGTCATCGACCACGACATGAACATCGCCGAAGCGACGCACGCGCCGCGCATCCACGACCAGTGGACGCCAGACGAAATCCGCGTTGAGCACGCGCTGAACGCCGACACCGTCCGCCTGCTGGAAAACATGGGACACAAAGTCGAACGCAAATCGGCGATGGGCTCAACCCAGTCGATCATGGTCACGCCGGAAGGCCTCTACGGCGCTTCCGACCCGCGCATCGAAGATGCGGCGACGGTGGGCTACTGACACCTGTCTTGCACGCAAAAGAAAACCGCCCTCCGGGGCGGTTTTCTTTTAATGACGGCGACGGCTCTTATAGATTGGTGAATGATGAGGGTGTTATACCCGCCGTTCCCGCATCGCACCCACAAACTGGGCAAAGAGGATTTCAGCGTCGTGCGGGCCGGGGCTGGCTTCCGGGTGTCCCTGGAAGGCGAAAACGGGGCGGTCGGTGAAGGCAAGCCCTTGCAGCGAGCCGTCAAAGAGCGAGCGGTGCGTGGCGCGGACGTTGTCCGGCAGCGTCGCTTCATCAACGGCAAAGCCGTGGTTTTGCGAGGTAATCATGACGCGCCCCGTGGCGAGGTCTTGCACCGGGTGGTTGGCGCCGTGGTGGCCGAATTTCATTTTCACGGTTTTCGCGCCGCAGGCGAGGCCAAGCAGTTGGTGGCCGAGACAGATGCCGAACACCGGGATTTGGCGCGCGATGAAGTCGCGGATGGTGGCAATCGCACCGGTCATCGGTTCGGGGTCGCCGGGGCCGTTGGAGAGGAAGATGCCGTCCGGGTTGAGCGCCAGCGCTGCTTCCGCCGTGGTTGCCGCCGGGACGAGGGTGACACGGCAGCCGCTGGCGACGAGCAGGCGCAGGATGTTCGCCTTGATGCCGTAGTCGTAGGCGACGACGTGAAAGTCGCCGTCGCTTTTTTCGGGGTAACGGTCGCGGGCGGCGTCCCACACGCTTTCTGCCCACGCCTGCGTGGTTTTAACGCCGATGCCGCTGGCGAGGTCTTGCCCGCTCATGGAGGGATGGGCGCGGGCGGCGGCGATGGCGGCAGTTTCGTCAATCTCGCCCGCCATCAGGCAGGCGTTTTGCGCGCCGTGGGTGCGCAGGCGGCGGGTGATTTCGCGGGTATCAACGTCTGCAATGCCGATGATGCCGTGTGCGCGCAGGTAATCAGAAAGCGAGCCGCTGGCGCGCCAGGAGCTGTAAGTGGCGGGCGCGTCACGCACCACCAGCCCCGCCGCCTGCAACGCGCCAGATTCGACGTCCAGCGCGTTCACCCCGGTGTTGCCGATATGCGGGTAGGTAAGGGTGACGATTTGCCCGGTATAGGACGGGTCGGTGAGGATTTCCTGATAGCCGGTCATGGCGGTATTGAAGACGAGTTCGCCGCAGCGGCTGCCGTCGGCACCGATGGCGCGTCCGCGGAAGACGCTGCCGTCGGCCAAAGCGAGGATGGCGTGTTGCATGAATGTGCTCCGAAGGGTGCTGAATCGCGCGCATTATAAGCCGCAAAGTGGCAAGAAGACGGCTTTGGCGATATTCTTATGCGCCAATCAAGCCCCACTGGAAGATTCATGAAATACCGCTCGCTCCCGCTCGCCGTCGCCCTCATCTCCGCCCTGACCCTTTACGCGCAAACCGCCAAACCGCCCGCCAATCCCCCGGCCAGCATTGACCTCACCCTGACCTCGCTCGAAAACGAAAGCGCGAGCGACGATATCCCCTTCGAGGCGCTCAAAACCTTCGTTGATGTCTTCGACACGGTGAAAAGCAACTACGTCGAGCCGGTCAATAACGAAGCGCTGATGGAAAAAGCCATTCGCGGAATGCTCGGCCGCCTTGACCCGCACTCCGCCTACATGAACGAAAAGGAATACCAGGAATTTGAACAGCAGGCGGACGGTCAGTACGCCGGCATCGGCGTCGTGCTTGACATCAAGGCCGGCTCGATGCGCGTCGTCTCCGCCATCGAAGGCTCGCCCGCCGCCCGCGCCGGTATCCAGAGCGGCGACATCATCGCCCAGGTCAACGGCCAGAACGTCTCCGACCTCACCCTTGGCGAAACCGCGCGCCTGCTCGAAGGCGAAGCTGGGACAGAAGTGAAGCTCATCATCCAGCGCGGCGACGGCATCACCGAATACAACCTGCTGCGCGAAATCATCGCCACCAGTAGTGTCAGCTCGCGCATGCTCGGCGACGAATACGCCTACCTGCGCATCAGCCAGTTCCAGGACGACACCACCGACGCACTGGAAAAAGAAATCGCCGCGCTGCGCGTCAAACACACCCTGCGCGGCGCGGTCATCGACCTGCGCAACAACCCCGGCGGCTACCTCGACAGCGCGGTGGCCACCGCCGACCTGTTCCTGAACAGCGGCCCGATACTCTACGTGCGCGGCCGCGACCCCGACCAGGAAGAACAATACATCGCCAGCGACGGCGACATCCTCTCCGGTCTGCCCATCGTCGTCCTCGTCGATGAAGGCTCGGCATCGGGCGCGGAAATCGTCGCCGGCGCCCTGCAAGACCAGCACCGTGCCGTCATCGTCGGCCAGCCGACCTTCGGCAAAGGCAGCGTGCAGACCGTCATCCCGCTGTATCACGGCGGCGCGGTCAAACTCACCACCGCGCAGTACTACACCCCATCGGGCAACTCCATCCAGGCGAAAGGCATCGTGCCGCAAGTACTGCTCACCCCGCTGCACGTGCAGCAGGACGAAACCAACGCCATCAACGAACGCGAAAGCGCGCTGCCGAACCACCTCGCCAACCCGGCAGGCCAAAGCACGACCAACGCACCCAGCCCGCAGGCGACCGATCTTGCCAAACAGGACTTCGCCCTCTACGAAGCGCTCAACATCCTGAAAACCATGGCCATCCTCCAGGCAAGCATCGCCCCGGAAACCCAACTGTCGGACACCCCTGCCAACACGGAAGCCGCGCCGCCGCCGACCACCATCACCACCGAAAAAGAAGCCAAAGAAGCCGCTGCAACCAAAACCGCACCGGAGAAAAACGACAAGGCGGCCACCCCAACAAACGCCAAACCCGCCACCAACAAACCGGCGACGACGACGCCTGCCGTATCGCTGCCGAAAAACATCCTGCCGCCGAAAAGCGAGCGCGACAAGGCCAACGCCAACGTTCCGCCCGGCATCAAACCAGCAAAATAGGCGCAAACGCCCCGCTACGGGGCGTTTCCATTTCATCCGCGTTACAATACCGACAGGCTTCACGCCTGCGGCACGGACGACAACCGACCACTGTTGCCGCCCACATTTTCTTTTCCCGATTCAGGAAAAACTCATGAAAAAAACACTACTCGCAACCCTGTTGCTTTCCTCACTCGCCTTCACCGCCCACGCCGCCGAAGGCGACGTCACCACACGGCCGGACGTCTATTACATGACTATTGACGAAGTCGCCGACAGCCTCAAACTGTTGCCACCGCCGCCCGCGATGGACAGCATCGCCTTCTTGAACGACCGTGCGCAATACGACAAAGGCAAGCAACTGCGCAACACCCCGCGCGGTGAACTCGCCTACAACGATGCCCACGTCAGCGGCGACGGCGTACCGCAGGCCTTCTCCGAAGCCTTCGGCGTCAGCATCAACGAAAAAGACACGCCGGAAATCAACAAACTGGTGCGCAATTTCCGCGAAGACGCGGGTGAACTGGCGACGCGCGGCGCGAAAAAACACTATATGCGCATTCGTCCCTTCGCCTTCTTCAATGAGCACACCTGCCGCCCGGACGACGAAGAAAAACTCTCGAAGAACGGCTCATATCCTTCCGGCCACACCGCGATTGGCTGGGCAACCGCGCTGGTGCTCGCCGAAATCAACCCGGCACGACAGCAGGAAATCTTCGAGCGCGGCTACGAGATGGGACAAAGCCGGGTGATTTGCGGCTACCACTGGCAAAGTGATGTTGATGCCGGACGGCTGGTCGCCAGCAGCGTGGTTGCCACCCTGCACACTAAACCGGCGTTCATCGAGCAATTGGCGAAGGCAAAAGAAGAATTCAAGCATTTACAAAAAAAATAATGCAACATCAAAAAGCGCCCTGCAGGGCGCTTTTTTCATGGTTATTAACAACGGGTATTGAAAAGAGACCGTCATTTGCACAAGAACACACCGTATCTGCAGCAAACGCAACGGTGTTTTAACTGTTAAGATGATGAGGAGGCGACAAAGCGCACGGGATATAGCCATCCACCGAAAGTTTCAGACAAGGCGCGTCGCCGAAGACAGTACGCAGTTGTACGGCGAGGCGACGCAACACCGTATGAGGCTTTCGGTGGATGGCTATATATGCACAAGACGTTTGGCGAGCACACCATTCGATAAATCTCGTACGCGCCATACAGGGAAAATTATTGCGCAAGCCGGATTTGCGCGATACCTGCCAAGCTAAAAATACAAAAAAACTGCCCTTCGGCAGCCTCATTTGAATTTCGCAATAACATGGCGGAATGGACGGGACTCGAACCCGCGACCCCCTGCGTGACAGGCAGGTATTCTAACCGACTGAACTACCACTCCGCAGTGGTGTGTTGGATATGAAAAAATCCGCGAACGGATTTTGGAGTAAACAAAAAATGGCGGAATGGACGGGACTCGAACCCGCGACCCCCTGCGTGACAGGCAGGTATTCTAACCGACTGAACTACCACTCCGCGATGGTGGGTACTATAGGACTCGAACCTATAACCCTCGCCTTGTAAGGGCGATGCTCTACCAATTGAGCTAAGCACCCGCCGGTGGAAGAAGCGCGCATTATAGTGATTTTTTCGTGACGGGCAAGTCTTTTTCACCTCTTTTCGCGTAAAAAATTATCCACCGCACGGGTAGATAATTTTTGTTTGTGAAATCCGCTTTATAGCGTTTGATACGCGGCTTCGATTTCGGCAACGACTGCCGCGTCGGTGAAGTCACTGTATTGGGCAAGCGTCGCAGCAACACCGTGCGCGTGCAGGTAGTATTGCATTTCGACCGCCTGCGGATCATCGGCGTTGTGGTAATGCAGGGTGGCGGCGATGGCGCGCACGGTGGCATCGTGCGGCAGGCCGTATTCCAGCATCCCGCAGAGCGGTTGGATGAAGCGTTCTTGCGCCCGCAATTTGCGCAGCGGTTCGCGGGCGGCGTGGTCAACGGCATCGTGCAGATAGGGGCTGGCGAAGCGTTTGAGGATTTTGTCAATGTAGGCGCGGTGCGATGCGGGATCGAGGTTGTAACGGCGGATGAGTACTGCGCCGCTTTCTTTCATTGCCGCTTCTGCCGCCTGGCGGATGGCGTCGTCCTGCATTGCTGCGCCGACGGTGTTTTTGCCCGCCCGTTTACCGAGGTACGCGAGGGTACTGCGTCCGGTATCCAGGGTCAGTCGGCGGCGTTCGCTGAAAACATCCAGCCGGTCGGTGGCAATCATGTCGGCGATGCCGGGTAACGCTCCCTTGAACTGGGTACTGTCCACCAACCATTCGCTATAGGCTTCGACGGTAACAGCGAGCAAATCGGCAGGGTCGTCCCGCCCCGGCGGCACGAGGCGATCGACCGCGCAATCAACAAAGCCGGTGTTGGCATCTATCAATGCCGCGTCTTCGCCGGCGGCGGCTAATACTTTCTCTTTGAGAAAACTGCTGCTGCGCGGCATTTTTTCGCAGGCGATAAGGTTAAGCGGTGCGCCGCCCGCGCGGTAACGCGCCACCAATGCGCGGGCAAGCAGCGGCGCAAGGATTTCCAGCACGGACGGGCTGACGGCAGTGGTGATGAGCGCTGCATCGCGGATTTCGGCACGCACGACAGCCTCGTCGCCGGAATTGATGCCGCGCACGTTTTGTACCGTTTCGTGATGCGCCATATCTTCACCGACGACGTGTACGGTGTAATGGCGCTGCCGGTTGAGCGCGTCAATCACCGCAGGATTGATGTCGGCAAAGGTGACTTCATAACCCGCCCGGGCGAGCTTTTTGCCGATAAAACCGCGACCGATATGGCCTCCGCCAAAATGCAATGCTTTCATAAGGTTGCTCACCGACTCAGGATGTCCAGCACCGCCTGCGGGTCGCTGGTATTTTTCAGCATTTCGATGTCGGCTTCGCTGTCAAGCGCGCGGGTGAGTGCGGCGATGACGCCGATGTGTTCGTTGTTCCGTGCGGCGATGCCGATGACGATATGCGCCTTTTCTTCATCGTTATCGGAGAAATTGACGCCCTGCGGGTACTGGCAAAAGACGATGCCTGTTTTCAGCACCGCGTCCTTGGCGACCAGCGTGCCATGCGGAATAGCGATACCTTCACCGAGATAGGTTGAGCTGTCGTTTTCGCGGACAAGCATTGCATCCACATAATCCGGGGTAACAAAGCCGCCTTCCACCAGCTTGCGCCCGGCGAAGCGGATGGCTTCCTCCTTGGTGAGTGCGCGGCGGTCAAGAAAAATCTGCTCAATACCGAACACATATAGCGGCGTCGCCGGATTTCGCGCACGATTATCCGTAGCGGCTGGCTGATAACCGGCCTTCAATCGGACAACCAGTTGATCATAAAAGGCACGATCCAGAAAACTGCGCAGCGAAAGATGTTCCGCTCCCGGGCGCAGCGCCCTGGCGCGCTCCGTCAAATCCTGATGGGTGATGACCAGCCGCGCGTCTTCCGGCAAATCATTGATGGCACAATTCCTGACCTCAATATCTAGTTGCGCGTCCTGCAATTTCTTGCGCAACAGACTGGCACCGGTTACGCCCGAACCCACGCCCGTTTCGCAGGCGACAAACACCGTCTGCACCCCGTCATGGTGCTGCGCCCCTGCGGCAGGCGCACCACGAAACAGACGTCTGAAAAAATCAAAGAACATGGGCAAACTCCATCAATAACTAAGAAGACGCGCGCATCATAAGCCATTTCCGCAACACGATAAACAGCAGCCTGCCGCCAATTGACACCCCCTACCCGCTTCACTATATTGCCGCGCCACGCCCGCCGCCCCTGGCGGCATAAAACATTGACACAAAGAGGAAAAAACCATGTGTGGCATCGTCGCTGGCATAGCCGAACGCAACATCGTCCCCATCCTGCTGGAAGGCCTGAAACGGCTCGAATACCGTGGCTACGACTCCGCCGGGCTGGCCGTCAATCACGGCGGCAACATCGAGCGCTGCCGCGCCGTCGGCAAAGTGGCGAGCCTCGTCGCCAAAGCCGAAGCCGCCAATATCCACGGCCACAGCGGCATCGCCCACACCCGCTGGGCGACCCACGGCGTACCGAGCGAAGCCAACGCGCACCCACACATGAGCGGCGCCAACATCGCCGTCGTCCACAACGGCATCATCGAAAACTACCAGGAAATCCGCGACGAACTGCGCGCGGCGGGTTACACCTTCACCTCTGACACCGACACCGAAACCATCGCCCACCTCATTGACCGCCACTACCGCGAAAGCCACGACCTGCTGCGCGCCGTGCGTGAGACCACCGCCCGCCTGCGCGGGGCGTATGCCATCGCCGTTATCGCTGCCGACCGCCCCGACGAAATCATCGCCGCGCGGCACGGCTCGCCGATGGTCATCGGCCTCGGCATCGGCGAACACTTCGCTGCCTCCGACATCTACGCGCTGCTGCCCGTCACCCGCCGCTTCATCACCCTGCAAGAAAACGACCTCGCCCGCATCAGCCGCGAACATTGCACCATCTACGACGCGAGCGGCGCGGAAGCCAGGCGCAACATTAATGAGAGCGCACAAAGCGGCGATCTCACCGGCAAAGACGGCTACAAACACTATATGCAAAAAGAAATCTTCGAGCAGCCGAACGCCATCGCCGACACCCTCGAAGGCCGCCTTGCGCACGGCGAACTGCAACTCGCCACCTTCCGCCCCGAACTCATCGCCGCGCTCGCCCGCACCCGCCAACTGCACATCGTCGCCTGCGGCACCAGCTACCACGCCGGCCTCGTCATGAAATACCACTTCGAGCAGAACGGCATCCCGGCCAGCGTCGAATACGCCAGCGAATACCTCTACCGCCCCGTCGCCGTGCCGCCGGACACCCTCTTTATCAGCCTGTCGCAGTCGGGCGAGACCGCCGACACCCTAGCCGCCCTCGAAAAAGCCAAAGCGGACGGGCGCTACCACGACAACCTCGCCATCTGCAACGTCCCCGAAAGCGCGCTGACCCGCGCCGCGAACCATACCATCCTCACCCGCGCCGGGCGCGAAATCGGCGTCGCCTCTACCAAGGCCTTTGTGACCCAACTCGCCGTCTTGCACCTCGTCAACGCCATCATCGCCAGCGAACAAGGCCGCCCCTTCGCGCGCGAACAGCTGCAAACCTTCGACCACCTGCCGCGCCTGCTGCAACACATCCTCGCCCTCGAACCCCAAATCGCCCAAGCGGCCAAAGCGCTGGAGCACCGCCACGGCTGCCTCTACCTCGGGCGCGGCGAAAACTACGCCATCGCCGCCGAAGGCGCGCTCAAACTGAAAGAACTGACCTACATCCACGCCGAAGCGCACCCGGCGGGCGAACTCAAACACGGGCCACTAGCGCTGGTCGATGAAAATATGCCCGTCCTTGCGCTTATCAAACACGACGCCCTTGCTGAAAAAATCAGCAGCAACCTCGAAGTCGTACAGGCGCGCGGCGGCCGCCTCATCATCTTCGCCGATGACCGCGCCGAAACCGCGAACTTCCCCGGCGCGACCGTCATCCGCCTTGGCGCGCTGGACGACCTCACCGCCAGCATCGCCTTCGTCGTGCCGCTACAACTCTTCGCCTATCACGTCGCCCTGCTCAAAGGCACCGACGTCGATCAACCGCGCAACCTCGCCAAATCGGTAACGGTGGAATAACCCCCGAATGCCTCGCGAACAAGCGCATGAAGCGATTCTCGCCCTGCGAGGCGGGCGAAACCTGCACCGCACAAAGGCGTATCGTTTTTGTCAATGTGCCTTGTCCAAGGCTTTAGGTGTATCGCTATAACCCGTAAACAGAAAAGCCCCGCTCCCAACGGGAGAGAGGCTTGTGTGTGCAAGTCCTGTTACCGTTTTTCTGGGTAGGGGTAGCGGCTGCCGTCCGGGCGGTTTTTGTAGCGGCGGTGCAGCCAGTAGTACTGTTCGGGATGCTGGCGGATTTCCCGTTCGTAGTCGGCATTGACGCGGCGCATGACGTCGGTGTCGCTCTCGCCTGCCACGGGGCGGATTTCCGGGGCGACGCGCACGGTGTAGTGGCCGTCGGCTTCGCGCCACATATAGACCGGGATCCAGTGCGCACCGGTGCGTTCGCGCAGTTTGGGCAGGATGTTGACGCTTGCCGCGTCCAGGCCGAAAAATGGCGCGAAGACGCTGACGCGCGGTCCCATGTCCTGGTCGAGCGCGTACCAAAGGTTGCTGCCGCCCTGGAGGAAGCGCAGGGTGTGGCGCATATCTTTGTAGTGGATGAGTTCGGTGGCGGCGCGGGCGCGGTGGTGTTTGATCCAGTAGTGGTAGTAGGCGTCGTTGAGCGGGCGGTACATCCCGCCGGCAGCGACGTAGAGACCGAGCAGGCGCACGCCGAGTTCCATCAGGGTGCTGTGCGAGCCGATGAGGACGACGGGCGCGGCGGGGTCGCGCAACAGCGCCAGTGATTCGGGGTCGGCTTCAAAGCGCGACAACGCGCGCAGTTTTTTTTCGCTGAGGTACCACGCCATGCCGGTTTCGATGATGCCGCGGCCAACGCTTTTGGCGTGTTCGCGCAAAAGGCGGGCGCGGGCGGTGTCGTCAAGGTCGGGGAAGGCGATACGCAGGTTGGTTTCGCTGATTTTGCGGCGATACGGCAGGATGCGGTAGAGCAGGCGGCCAAGCACACCGCCGACGGCCATGCGCAGCGGTTGCGGCAGTTGGACGAGCAACCAGAGCAGGGCGGAGAGCAGCCAGTGGCCGAGGTAGCGGGGGGAGAGGAGTTGTGCGGGCAAGGGTGTGGTCTCTTGGTTGGGTGTGATCGGGCGTTGGTATGAGAGTCGGTTCGGCGGGCAATTTATAGCGAAAAAAATTTGTAACAACCCGGATTCAAGCCCTGTGTAGCGAACTAAGCAAGGCAAGCCGCCGATATGCTCCCTCTATCCTTTGGGACAAGCATTGCTTGCGAAGCAAGAGAGGGTTGGGGCGAGGGCAGTAAGCAATTGAAAGACTGACATTTTAATTCACCAACAATATCGCTTACCCCCACCCCGGCCCTCCCCCGCTGCGGGCTTCGCCCTGCGGGGGAGGGGGAATTCTTGGGCTGTTTCTGTTTTATTCCACTATACATACACGATAAGCGCTCAGGTGTATGTAAATTTATCTCTGTGCTGCTGTTTATAATGCGTTCTGTACGCCGTCAGGCGTTTTTGTGTTTGTCCGGTGTTGCCGGGATTTTTGTTTGTTTTTTTCTGGAGTTTTTATGAAGCTGGTTTTGGCGAGTTCGTCGCCGTTTCGCGCGGCTATTTTACGCAATTTAGCTTTGCCGTTTTCGGCGGTCAGTCCTGATGTGGACGAGTCGCGCTTGCCGGGCGAGTCGCCGCAGGCGCTGGTGGAGCGGCTGGCGGTGGCGAAAGCGCGCGCGGTCGCGGCGGACGCGGAGACGTTTGTGATTGGTTCGGATCAGGTGGCGACGCTGGACGGCGAGGTGTTGGGCAAGCCGCACACGGTCGATAATGCGGTGGCGCAGTTGTCGCGTTTTAGCGGGCGCGAGGTGCGTTTTTTGACCGGGTTGTGTTTGCGTCGCGGCGGGGTGGTGTTTTCGTGTGTGGAGCCGTTTGTGGTGCGGTTTCGCCCGCTCACCGCAGCGGAGATTCGCGCGTATGTGGCGCTGGAGTCGCCGTTGCAGTGTGCGGGCAGTTTCAAGTCGGAAGGCTTGGGCATTTTGCTCTTTGAAGCGCTGGAGGGGCGCGACCCGAATGCTTTGGTAGGCCTGCCGTTGATTGCGTTGCGCGGGTTATTTGAGCAGCACGGGGTGGGTTTGTTCGCTGAAATCGAGCGCACTGCGCAGGCTGGTTGAGGCTTCGGTGCCCATGTCGTGCAGCAGTTTTTCCAGCGGGCTGCGCGCGGGTTTGTATTCGACGAGGTCGGTGTCTTTGTATTTGGCGTTGCGCAGGGTGTTTTTGTCGCCGAGCGCGTCGATGAGGCCGAGCGGCAGCGCCTGTTCGCCCGTCCAGAAGAGGCCGCTGAACATGTCCGGCGTTTCTTTGAGGCGCGCGCCGCGACCGTCGCGCACGGCCTTGATGAATTGGGCGTGCATGTTGTCGAGCAGGCTTTGCATATGCGCGACTTCTTCGGGGTTGAGCGGTTTGTCGCCAGCGAGGAAGTTTTTGTGCGCACCTGCGGTGAAGACGCGCGGGTCGAGGCCGAGTTTGTCGAGCAGGTCGCGGTAGCCGAGGTTGTAGCTGATGACGCCAATGGAGCCAACGATGCTGGCCGGGTCGGCGTAGATTTCGTCGGCAGCGGCGGCGATGTAGTACGCGCCCGATGCGCCGACGTCAGCGATGACGGCATAGACCGGCAGGTCGGCGCGTTCGGCTTTGAGGCGTTTGACGGCACGGTAAACGGCACCGGACTGGACGGGCGAGCCGCCGCCGGAGTTGATGTCGAGGATGACGGCTTCGGCCTGCGGGTTTTTGAAGGCTTTTTCGAGGCTGGCGATGATGTCGTCGGCATTCGCTTCGTTTTCGGCGGAAATCATGCCCTGCACGGCGACGACGGCGATGTGTTTGCCACGGTGCGAGGGGGCGGCGTCGCTGCGGTCGCCGTTTTTCAGACCGAACATCATGAGGAGGAAAAGGAGGAAGTAGAGCGCCCAAAAGATGCGGAAGGCGATTTTCCAGCGCCGTTTGCGCCGCATTTCGACGATGGCTTCGTGGGCGACGGATGCGAGGGCGCGTTCTTCGTCAAAGTTCATGGTGACTCCTGTGTCAGTTGGGTGATGAGGTGCGCGGCGGCATCAGGCAGCGGCGCTTCTACGTGAACGGGGCGGGCATCATAAGCGAAGGCGATGCTTTTTGCATGGAGGAACATTCCCTTGTAGCCGCGTTTGCGCATGGCGCGGTTGAAGTCGCGCTTGCCGTATTTGTCGTCGCCGGCGATGCCGTGGCCGCGCTGTTGTACGGAAACGCGGATTTGGTGGGTGCGGCCGGTATCTAGCGTCGCTTCCAGCAGGCTGGCGTCGGCGAAGGTGTGCAGCAGGCGGAAAAAGGTACGCGCTTCCTGACCGTGCGCCGCGTCAATCACCATGCGCTCGCCGCCTTGCAGTTGGCCTTTGGCAAGGCGCAGCCGCACTTCGCGCACCGCCGCGTTCCAGTGGCCATCGACGAGGCAAAGGTAGCGTTTTTCGACGCCGCCGGATTGCATCAGCGCCTGGAATCCGGCCAGCGCGGCGCGGTGTTTGCCGAGAACAAGCACGCCGGAGGTGTCGCGGTCGAGACGGTGCGCCAGTTCGGCGTAACCCGCGCCCCACACTTGCCGCACCGCGTCAATCACGCCGTAGGGCTGCTC
Source organism: Cardiobacterium sp. (assembly GCF_057314735.1). Taxonomy (NCBI): domain Bacteria; kingdom Pseudomonadati; phylum Pseudomonadota; class Gammaproteobacteria; order Cardiobacteriales; family Cardiobacteriaceae; genus Cardiobacterium; species Cardiobacterium sp. Next base: position 10,584 of record NZ_DBHKZK010000046.1, on the reverse strand, counting down.
GCTGCCGCCATGCACGGCAATACCGGCGGGCTTGTTGAGAATAAGGAAATCGCCGTCTTCGTAAAGGACGGCGCCCGCGATGCGTTCGCACCAAAAGGCGGGAACGTCCTGCGGTGGGCGGGTGGCATCAGCCAGCGGCGGCAGGCGCAACTCGTCACCCGCGACGATGCGCAGCTCCGGTTTGGCGCGCTTCTTGTTCACCCGCACCTCGCCCCGGCGCAGCATCTGGTAAATGCGGCTTTTCGGCAGCGCCGGATAGCGTTTGCGCAGGAAATTGTCGAGCCGCTGCCCGGCGTCATCCGCCGCGACGGTGAGGAAATGTACGCGGGAAATATCCATCAAATACCCCTGGTTGCGAAAGTGGCGCAGTGTACCCGATGCGACGGGCAAATGCTTGCGCCGCCTGGGCGCGTTTGTGATAATTTGCGCGGCAAATCCCTAATAAATTTCCGTAAATGGAGCATCATCATGGCGCAAACCGACATCCCGCAAAAAACCAAAATCATCATGACCATAGCGGCACTCTTCATGCCGGTATTCCTTATTTTGCCCTTCTTCTTCTGGGGCGGCAGCGATGACAACATCACCATTGACAAAGAATTGCAGGCATCGCGCCTCGCCCCGGTCGGGCAACTGACCATCGCCGCGCCCGCCCCGCCTGCCGCAGAAACACCCGCAGCAGAAACCCCGGCGGCTGATACCAGCGCGACAGCAAGTACCGAAGGCGGTGCAGCAGCGAGTAGCGGCGCGCGCGATCCATCCTTCAACGCCAAGGGTGAGTACGACAAACTCTGCGTCACCTGCCACGGCTCAGGGCTGATGAACGCGCCCAAACTGGGCGACGCCGCTGCCTGGAAAGAGCGGCTGGACAAACACGGCAGCCTTGACGCGCTTGTCAAACAGGGTATCCAGGGACTGAACGCAATGCCCCCCAAAGGCGGCTCAACCATCAACGACGACCAGTTCCATGACGTCGTCGTCTATATGCTGGACGAATCCAAAGTCGCCCACTAAACCGCCGCGCATCATGCCGCTGTTCACAACGAACGACGATTCGCGTATGATGCGCGCCTCTTTTCCGGGCCTGTAGCTCAGTCGGTCAGAGCAGGCGACTCATAATCGCTTGGTCGGGGGTTCAAGTCCCTCCGGGCCTACCACATATCTTTGCAATAGATGACATTAAGCGCTATTTCGGTAACGAAATCAGCGCTTTTTCTTTGTTCGGGTGAGCTAATGTCGCCTAATGTCATCTATTGCAAAGGTCATAAATGGGGGGCAAAATTGGGGGTACTTCCACTTTTCCCGAATTTTTACCCCCCACATGCTGACCGACACGAAAATCAGGGGCATCCGGCCCGCTGAAAAGAAATTCAAAGTACATGACCGCGATGGTCTGTATCTGTTGGTCATGCCGTCCGGGACGAAAACATGGCGCTTCCGCTATCGTTTTGGCGATGCGCGGCCGGAAATGTCGCTGGGTAAATATCCGGCCGTGTCGCTCAAAGATGCGCGGGATAAAGTGTTTGAGCTGCGCAAGATGCTCGAAAATGGAATCGACCCACAGCAGGCGCCCAGCGAACACGCCTTGTGCAAAAAGGAGATGGCTATACTGTCGCCGCAGCGATAGACGATTTTCTGGCCGATAAAGCGGCACACGTCGGCGAGGTGCATTTGGCCAAGTGCCGCAGTCGCTTCAACAACCATGTCCTCCCCGCCTTTGGCACGCGCATGCTGGCCAGCGTCGAAACTAATGAATACCGCGCCTTGCTCGCCAGCATCAATGGCCTCGGCAAAAATCACATGGCTCGGCGGGTGCAAGGCTTGCTCAATGAGTTGTACTCCTACGCAATACTCAACGGCCGCGCGACATACAACCCGGTGCAGCCGCTGGCGGGGATAATCAAGCCGAAAAAAGTAAAAAATCATGCGAGAATCACCAACCCGCAACGCTTTGGCGAACTTTTGCGCGCCATTGACCATTACCGGGGCGCGTGGCAGGTAGTGTTAGCGCTCAAATTTCTGCCGCTGGTGTTTGTACGGCAGAAAGAGCTGCGCTTTATGGATTGGGCGGACGTAGATTTAGAGCGTAAGTTATGGACGATTCCAGCCGCCAAAATCAAAATGGCACGCGACCACCTCGTGCCGCTGTCGCGGCAGGCGATTGAGATACTGCGCGACGCGCAAAGTATTGGCGGCGATAAAGGTCTGGTATTTCCCGGCATGAAAAATGGGCGCCCGCTTAGCGAAAATGCTGTGCGTAGCGCCCTGTTAGCGATGGGGTTTAGCAGCGATGAGATGACCGGCCACGGATTTCGCGGCACGGCATCAACTTTGTTGAACGAATTGGGCTATGACAGCCGCTACATTGATATGCAGCTTGCCCATTGGGACAGTAACAGCGTATCGGCGGCCTATAATCATGCGCTGTATCTGAAACAGCGCACCGAACTTATGCAGGAATGGGCGGATTATTTGGACAAGCTGCGCGCCGGGCGAGCAGCTTGTTGATGGCCGCATCTACTTCGGCTTGCAGGTCATCCGGCAAAGCGGGCGGTTCCAGCGGATAATTGAAGGCGCGAATAATCCATGCATCAACGACCTTGTCCAGCCAAAAATCTGCGCGGCCAATTCGGCGCGCGGGCGGGATTTCGCCGCGCAGGTACATTTTATTGAGCTTGCTGACACTCATGCCAGCCCGTCGCGCGAACTCTTTGCGGGATAGGTTGTGGATGCTCATGCGTTCTCCTCGGCCGAGATTACGCGATGCGCATTAACGTAACGAACTCGCGAAAGCTCGTAATGGCCATTGAAACGGTCGCCGAAAACAAGCACTTTTACACGCCCATCCGGCATCGTTTTTAGAAAGTTGCAGTACATTCGATAGATTCTGCGGTTTCCGCCAATGACGTGTGCGCAACGCAACATCGTCTTACCCACCCAACCCGAGGGGATGACGTTGCGAGATCGGTTGTTGATAGTCATACAGCCTCCGTGGGTATTGTCCGGCTGTGGTGAATCTTGCGGCGCTTCTCGATAAATTTTTGAGCGCTTCGGCTTCTTCACGCATACGGGTGAGGTGGACGTCAAAAAGCTGTTTCAAATTGAAATCGCAGGCGGTGAGCGTAGCTCGGTCAATACGAATCTCCTGCCCATCTGTAATCTTTTTCTCATGCCACCCGGTGGTGCTGGTTATGGTGCGGTCAGCAAAAATCAATATGCCGTTGGTTTGATTGCCATAGTCGAAACGGACGGAAATTTTCCCCGGTTCACGCAGACTAACGACAACATCTTTCAAGACATCCATCTCGCGCAAGATATCCACCGTGGTGTTCAGTCGGTTTTGCATCAATAGCAGAAACTTGTTCATACGGTCAACCAACGGTAAAAGTGCAGCATTGTCTTCATAAACAGTAAAAGGTCGATAATATCCATCTTTAATGGTACGTTCAAAATCTTCCCAAAGGACTTCTTCGTTTGTCATGACTTCCCCTCCTCCATTTCTTTAATATCCCAAACCATATCTCGCGGTTTAGTCTCATCAACAAAATCATAAATCTTGAGAAAAGTTTGTTGTGAGCCGCAATAACCCTCACTATTCAAAACAAGCTCATTGATTCTAGCTGGTGAAAATTTAATGCTATCTTCCCTCGAAAGACAATAGGCATCATTTGCTATGTTTTCGAGCAGGAATATGGTGTGTTCCTTGATGTCTTCATTTTCATAAGGATGTCCCGCCCAAAACATGGACATTTCTTTTACCCATCGTTCTGCATCGGGGTGATTCCAATCGATGGATACTTTCATTTTTACAAGATTATTCCAGTCTGAAATTTCATAGATAGACATTGTCAGTTTTCCTTTTTCTGTTGGTTAATGATTTCCGCGCGGGAACGCTGGAATATCCAGCAGCGCGGTGTTTTCGGTTTGCCTGCCTTGTTGATTTCGATGGCAGACGATACGGTGCGGCTCGCCTCGATAAATTTGCGGCTTTTCGAGGACTTCAAATATTTTTTGAGTTCCACCAACGGCGGTATTTGTTGGCGCGCATTGGCCGCCTTTTCGACAAACTCGTTAAGGTTTACCGCGATGAGGTTGGGGTCGCGGCTGTGGTTGAGGACGGAGCGGCGTTTGCCGTATTCATCCTGCCCCTCGTCAAGAAAATCGAAGGTATCCCAAAATTCCGCAACCAACGGGTGATCGGCAGCAAGCGCGTTTTGCCGGGCAACGCAGGCATCTTGGATTGCGGCGCAGGTAGCCTTGCGTTGTTCATCAGTCAGGCCGACCAGTTGGGCAAATTTGTTGGTCAGGGCGAGTAGTTGCGCATGGTTTTTGGCTAAACGGGCGTGATTGATGCCTTCGACCTTTTCCAGCAGGTGCTTTTGATACGCGCCGGTCTTCTCGATGACGTAATCGACCACCTCTTTTTCGTGCATCGTTGCCAACACCGTGAAATAGCTCAATTGCTCGGCGCTGATGCCCTGCATTTCGTCGGTTGCGGCCTTTGAATCCGAGTTGTGGCCAGCTTTGGTAAAGCGCAGTTGCACGATGCGCTCCAGCACCGCGTCGCTGGCATTGACCGGCTCGTTTTGCGCGATGACCAGCGTGCCGCGAAAGGGTGGCTCATGGGTTTCGACGCCTTGGTTGCGTTGGCCGCGTACCCGTGTGCCGCGCCCGTTGTAGTAGCCTTTGGTCTCATCCCAGTCGAAACGCTTGGCGTGCGAGCCTTCGGCGCGGTCAGCCTCGATGAAGACTACGGGCAGGTTGGCGAACTGCACCAAACTGCGCTGGTTGCCAACCAGACTGTTCTTGTTCGGGTCGATGCCCTCATAATCCGAGCGGCCAAAGAGTTTCCAGATAAATTCAATCAGCGAGGTTTTGCCGCTGCCCGGCTCGCCGATAATTTCCAAAAATGGAAACGATGACTGGCGGTGGCGGATTTGCTCGGCAAACAGCGAGCCAAACCAAAACACGGCGGCAATGATGCCGTTGGTGCCGAATGCCCGCCACACCAGTTGCACCCAGTCCTGCCGGTAATGGCGGTTTGTTGTCTCCAACGTCATCGAGGCGCCCCGGAACAACGACTTAATCATCTTCTTCGGCAGCTCAAAAAACTCCTCGTCGTTGATGGTGTAGCTGCGCCCGTCCTGCACCGCGACATTCGGGTAGATGTAGCAACCGTGTTCGCGGCTGTAGCCGAGGTGGTCAATCGCCACTACGGTTTTCAGGCGGCGCAGCCAGCGGCGGCCAATCCAGTTCAAATGCTTAATATCCCCTTCCCACCATGCCGCTTGCGCCGAGGCGAGGCGCGTCTTGAATTCGCCGGGCGAGGTGATTTGGTTGTTGGAAAACGCCAAGCCCACCGGCGGGCGGCCGTCCGGGAAATGGACGCGGCAGAAAAACCACGTCTCTTGCAGCGTCTCGTTGCTTTGGATATAGAGAAATTCCGGACGGGCGTTGCAAATAGGGCGCACCTTGCCCGCCTTTTCCGCGATGATGCGGTAAACGGCTTCTTCCGAATCCGCGCCGACGTACTCGCCGTTTTCCTGCAACCTTTCCGCTTCCTTTTGGTCGATTTCCCACCAAAAGAGTTCGTTATCGTGGTCAACCACAAAGCCGGACGATTTACCGTGGGCATAAATCAGCGCCGCTTTTTCTTCCACGCTGCGGGCAATCAACAGCGCGCCGTGGTAGCGGTATTCGGGCAGGTCTTCCGCATTGAGCTTGCCCAAGCGGTGCAGGTCATTCCAGTCGCATTTGCTTTGTGCCGGGGCGATGGCCGCGTCGCAGCAGTAGCCGTCTTTGCGCATCCGCGCGACGTGCTTGCGGATATGGCTTTTGCCTGCCTTGTCGTTATCCAGCGCCCATATCCAATGGATGCCTTTGCTGTCGGGCGTTTGCGTCAGCGCGTGCGCCGGGTAATTGCCGCAGGAGAGGATGGCGACCGCCTTGATGCCGTTTTGCCACAGGCTGATGGCATCGATAATGCCTTCGACGATCCAAATTTCATCGCCTTCCCGCATGGCCATATCCGGCGGATACCACCACAGGCCAGCGTGTGCGCCACCAAAATTCTGCTTGCGCACTTCGCGGCTACCGTCTGATTTAATAACATCGACCGGGTCCACAAAGCGCTCCATGAAGGATTGGCTTTTGGGCAAGTAAAACCGCACCGTCGCCGTGCCGCCTGTCGCTTGGCTACTCCACCACTTCTCTTGCGTGTAGTAGCCTTTCATCAGCATCGTGTTCAGGCCGCGCGCCTCGCGCATATAGGCGTCAGCGGTGGCATTCGGGTTTTGCGGGGTCGCCTCAAAACGTTTCGTAAAATCGCGGAATTCTTCCGGGTAGAGGTCGCGAACGCTGAATTCTTGGCCGCATTTATTGACGCGGCCACAACGCAACACCCACGGATTATCCGCCGAGGTGAACAGTTCCTTTTTGCCGCAGGCCGGGCATTTGCCTTGATTAAGCCACTTGCCGTCGGCACTGGGCTTAAAGCCGTAGTCTTTCAAGACGCGCGGCAATACCCGCCCTCGCAGTTCGGGCGACATTTCCGACATGGTGCCTCCCGTTACAGTAGGCGGGTTTGCAGGGTATCGCAGCCGTTTTCTACGGCTGCGCGTCGTGCTTCGACAAATTCTGCTAACTCGCGCAGCGATACCACATATTGCTGATCCCCGTTATTGAGGACGATGCAGTAAGAGGTGGCGTCATCGAGAGCGAGCGACCAAACAACAACACCTGCCGATTCTTGCTCGGCAATGGCATGGGCAGCGAGCAATTCGGCTCGCCGGTCATCAATTTCGACGATGCCTTGCAGGTATTCGCGGCAGGCGTTGGTTTTGTCATCGCGCGACAAAATGCCTTGCCACGGACGGGATACATACTCGCGCGCAATATCGGCGAGCTGCTCGTCGAAATCCTCGCAAACGGGGATGGCTTTGGCCTTGTTGGCAAACAACGGGGACGGTGGCGACAACTGTTTGGCCACCTCGGTGCGCAATACATAACTGGCACCGCAGTGCAAATTTGAGCAACTGCCATATTGGTCGCGCAGCAGGCCATGCGCGTGATTTTTGCCACGGATACGCAATGGCGCACCACAAGCCGGGCAAGGGAAGTGCTTGAGGAATTTATTTCTGCTCATTACGCGCCGCCTTCAATTTTTGTTGTTCTTTGTCAACGTAGGAAATGAACTTTTCAATCATCGATTCCACGTCTTCTGTTCTGTAACATTTCGGTGGATATTCAACAAACATCCCTTTATCTGTGATGTGAATATCTATTGAATAGTAGCCACCATTTTCCGCGCGTTTATTCCTGTCAAATAATGAAAATTCAATACGCATGACATCAGAGAAACAATCAAAATCCATACCAAAGAAAGCAAGGTGAAAACCATGTATCCCTGAAGATATTGAATCGCTCAATGATTTAACCATGCTGCTAAATTCAGAGATGGACGGCGGCAATACGAAATCCAGCGGGTAATGCAGTTTTTTATTTTTAGGCTCGTCTTTACTCATGACGCCCCCCTTTTTGCAGCCATGCGTAGCAATCACGTTGTTCCTGCCCATGTAGATTCGGGCAAAGGTCGGCGATGCGCTGATAGTGCGCCTCGCTGTCCGTGCGGTAAAACGGGTCTTCGTCGGTCATTGCTTTGGCAAACATGACGGCGAATAGCGCCATAAATGCGATGCAGGCAAGGATTTCGCAGACGTTGCGAATGGCATCGAGACGCGTCTCGTGCGGGTCGCGGTAGCGGTTTACGGGCAGGTATCTCATGCCTCACCCCCAAATAGGGCGCCTTGCGCGTTTTGCGGACGCGGACAGCCCATCGCGTCCAGGGCGGTGCCGATCAGGAAAGTCAGGCGTTCCCGTTCCTCGCCGCTGGCGTGCTGACGCATGACGAACAAATCCTTGAGCGACTTGTGCTGCCCGGCCTTGACGGCAATCCCGTGGGTCTCGTACTGGTAGAGGGCGCTGGCCCATTCCTTTTGCATGGCCAGCAGCCAATCGGCGGCATCTTCCTTGCCATGTGAGCGCATTTGCGCGGTATTTACTCTTGCCAGATAGATATAAACGCGTTCAAGACGGATACAAAGCTGCGTTGTCAATAGCGATTTTTCGGGATACTTGTATCCCAAATTTGCCTCCTGGCTAGCCGCCGAATCATCCGTTGCGGGGCAAATTTCACCCGAAACCAGTGCTTCAACTGCTTCCGGTTCGCCCAAATAAGTGTCAACCGGCAGGCATTCCAGTTCCTGCAAATCGTACAACTCGGCATTGTCGGCACGGGTGGCGGTACGGCGAGCCATCTTCCAATCCAGACCCAGCAGACCGACTACCGGACGAAACGGAATATATTGTGTGCCTTGCGCTTCCAGAACAGTGAGCATCAAGCCATGGAATGGCAACAGGGAAACAGGACGGGCAATCATTGCACACCGCCTGCCAGCGACTTGCGCGCCAGCGTCAACAAAGCCTGATACTCGTCGGGGGCAACCGCCAAAGAATTGGCCGGCTGGATGTGCAGCCCGGCGGGGAAATGCGGCGAAGGCAGCGCCATGACAATGGCGAACTCGCCAACACGCAGCCCGCGCTCGCCGCTGCGAATGCGGGAGACCCCGGAGGCATCCAGCTCCAGCGCCTCGGCAATATCCTGCGACGGAATGGAGAGCAAATGCGCTTGCAGGGTCAGTGCCAAATCATTGTTGCTGGTCATTGCGCACCACCTTCGGCAAACTCGGTTTCCAGCATATGGCGCACCGCCTCATAGGCAAGGGTACTCATCGGCACTTGGGTGCGCTTGGCCAATAATTGCAGGCGCTCGCGGTCGGTTTTTGACAGACGCACCAAAACGGGCGTATCCATGCGCGGTTCGCGGCGTGCGTAGCGTTCAAAATTCATATATAATTCCTTTTTGATAAGCGTGATGCTAAGCGGGGATAAAGCATGACAACCGGCAAAAAGAAACAGGGGCAGGCAGTAAAGCGCCTCATCTCGCCCGAACGGGAGATAGCGCTCAGCACGGAAGACTGGTCAGACCTGTGGCTGCTCTTCGCCCAGAACATGGAAGATGCCCTGCTCAATGCAGGGGCAACCCCCGGCAAAGATTACAACTATCAGGATCTGTTCCGCCTCAGCCAACCCTATCTCTTGCACTGGTTGCAAGCGGAAAGGGTCAGGCCTGCGTTTTCGTTTGGCGCAGCGCCGTATCGAGATCCTGGGGACTGAAAAGCCCGCGCGTGCGGACGGGGCGGCCATCGGGGAAAGTTACCAGGCCAAGACGCCAAATCCCTGCCAGGCTGGTGCGCCCTAGCGTGTAGGCACTGGCGTGGACGACATAGCCCTGGGCGCGAAATTCGGCAATACGCTGGCGGCCAAGCTCGGTAAGGCGCGCCTGCTCCGCCTGATAAGCACGGCGGGCAGCACGGTCGAGGCGGGCTTGATGCAGGGATTCGGCAAAAGAAGAAAGATTCATGATTTCATCCTTTAATCGGGAAAACCCGGTTGAGGGGGAAAAGGAGCAGCCGGGTTAGTTTGGCGACGAACCGGCGCTCCGCCTTTGACGTTCAAGCGATAGGCTTAACGTGAGATAAGTTTATGCAGCATACTGCTTTTTGTAAATATATTTGCGCAGGTTTTTTCTTAAGTGAATGAAAGATTAAGGGATATTAGAGAGTTAAGGTCTCTCACCCAAATGCAAATGGCGGAGATTGGCGGAGTAAGCCTTCGTTCTCAGCAGCAGTATGAAAAAGGGAACGTAGCTCCGACCACAGATTACCTCACCCGTCTCTACGAAGCAGGCTTTGATGTGGTGTATCTGATTACGGGCAAGCGCAATACAGAAACGTTGACCGCTGAAGATAGCGAGTTGTTGCGGGTGTGGTATCAGGCAGAGCCTATCTTGCGCAAGATCGCATGGCGTGTGCTTACTACCGACGGTGATTTAGGCGGCGATCCCGAAGCCTATTTCAAGGCACACCGCGACAAGACCAACAAAACCAATAGCGGCATGCTGTTTTTGGGGGGTATATCGTTCCTTACGCTGGCTATTGTGTTGGCGCAGCTGGCAGCTGTCTTGTTCCCCGGGCAGGGCGCTTCATCGCCGCAGGCGGTGTCCACCTATATCGTGATAGTGGGGGGGCTTTGTATGGCAGCGATTGGCCTTTTCACTTATGCGATGAATATCAGCCTCCGCAATTCTTGGCTACTGCTGCCGGTGTACCAGTGGTGCCGCTACAATCTTTTCGTTTGGCTGTGGCGCAACTGGCGGGGGGATGCCGACGGCGAAGGTCGCAAGGCGAAAGCCAGGATTGACCTGTGGCATGCCTTTAACGACCGCGAAACCGCCAAAGAGCGCCACCACATCAAGCCGACGAAAAGACGCAAAAGCAAGATGGAGCGCCTGGAAGCGCGCTGGCAAGAGATGTACCGCCACTTTTTGGCGGAATATGGCTATTGCGCACCGTGCGTTTGAATTCTCGTATGAAACAGGAAAATAGCGCTAAGTATATGGAGATAAATAAATGGGTGGTGTCCTAAAATGTATGCTGATAAACGGCGGGCAAACAAAAAGCAACG
>NZ_DBHKZK010000045.1:0-5111 GCF_057314735.1 Cardiobacterium sp. | reverse complement strand
GTACAACCGCGTACTGTCTTCGGCGACGCGCCTTGTCTGAAACTTTCGGTGGACGGCTATATATGATGTCAACCAAACAGGCCACCCGCCTCAGTACCCACCCTGCGGATTTTGAACGCGCGGATGCGGGACTATCTTGCAAGTCTTGAACAAACGGAGGAATTCACGCCGCAAACCGCATAATTACCGAGTTTGGTTTCCCCAACCGACGGGTTGGGGAACACAGTTGACTCAACCGTTGTGCGATTTGCTGACCGATCGTAGGGTGGGGCTTGCCCCACCATCATGAAAGGTTCGGCATTGAAGTGTTGCATGGACATCGAGGTATGCAGGCGAACCCCACCATTGACACAACCAACCCACCATTGTTTGCACCGCCGTTATAATTCCGGCCTCACCCCAACCGGAGCAAAACATGAACATCCTCCTCATCAACGGCGGCAAAGCCTTTGGCGCATCTGCAGGCCGCCTCAACCACACCCTGCACGCCCACGCGCGCGACGTCCTCACTGCCCTCGGCCACTCCATCCAGGAAACCGTCATTGACGACGGCTACGATGCCGCCGCCGAAGTGGAAAAATTCCTGTGGATGGACGCCGTCATCTGGCAAATGCCCGGCTGGTGGATGGGAGAGCCGTGGATTGTCAAAGAGTACATTGACCACGTCTTTTCCGCCGGATTCGGCAAACTGTTTGCCAGTGATGGCCGCCATAGCGCCACCCCGACCGAAGGCTACGGCACCGGCGGCCTGCTGCACGGCAAGCGCCATATGCTTTCGCTCACCTGGAACGCGCCGGTTGAGGCCTTTACCCGCCCCGGCGATTTTTTCGACGGTGCGGGGGTGGACGCGGTTTACCTGCATTTCCACAAGGCGAACGAATTTCTCGGCATCCAGCCGCTGCCGACTTTCATCTGTAACGATGTCGTGAAAAACCCGCAGGTGGCGCGCTTCCTCGCCGATTACCGCGCCCATTTGCAGCGCGTCTTCCCTGCCTGAAATTGCAAAATAAAGGATTTCTTTATGCAGACAAACCGCAACTGGGCGGCAACCCTTTGTGCAGCACTCAACCGCCCTGAACTGGAAATCAGGGCGGTAACGAATGACGCCGCATACGACTATCTGCCACAAGATGAAGCGACCCTGCTCGCCCTGAATGAACTGTATATTTGCAAACGCTTTCTCGAATATCAGGATGACCGCGTCATCGCCATTCCTGCAGCATTGGCAAAATTGCAAAACCTGCGCACGCTCACCATCAACCGTTGCAAATTGCCCACTATTCCGGCAGCCATTTTCCAGCTTGTCGCCCTGCGGGAATTAACCCTGGTATTTGACCAACTGGAAAGTATTCCGGCAGAAATCGGACAGCTCAAACATCTGGAAATACTGACGCTGCACGCAAACCATCTCAATACCCTGCCTGCAGAAATCGGCAAACTGGCACAATTGAAAACGCTTGGGCTGGATGATAACCGGCTGACTTCCCTCCCACCCGAAATTGGAGCATTGAATAAACTGCAACAGCTCGCTTTGGGGGGAAACAACGGTCTGAGCGAAATACCCGCAGGCGTGTTCCAACTCAAAAATCTGCAATATCTCGAGCTTGTCGGCAATCAGTGCATACACACGCTACCTGAAAAGATGGGCAGATTTGAAAAGCTGCAAACACTCAGGCTGGGAATGCGCCATCTTGCTGCGTTGCCGGAAAGTATTGGTGAACTCTCCAGCCTGCAAGAGCTGTATCTCTCGTCTGATGAAATCACCCACCTGCCCGCTGCCATCGGACGACTCTCCAATCTGCAAAAACTTGAACTGCGCTGCAGGGAAATGGAAACACTGCCTGCCATCATCGGGCAATTAACCCGCTTGCAGCATCTGGCAATCACCCCGGAGTATTATGAATCCGACCGCCTCAAACTCAAATCATTGCCTGCGGCAATCGGCAACCTGGCAGATTTGCAAACGCTGACGATTAAAGGCAGCAGGCTGTCTTCCCTGCCGCCGGAAATCGGCAATCTGACGCAACTGCGGGCGCTGCACCTCGGCAACAATGCCGCCATTACCGCATTACCGCCAGAAATCGGGTGCCTGAAAAATCTGCAAATACTGGATGTGGAAGGCAACGGGCTGACGTCGCTGCCCGCAGAAACCGGCGCATTGCAAAAGCTGACATCACTCAATCTTTCCGGCAACCAACTGGCAGAAGTGCCGCCTGTACTCTGGCAATTGCGCAATCTGCAAGAATTGTTCCTGGACGATAACCGCTTCGATACCCTGCCCGCTGAAATCGGCGGTTTGCAGGAATTGACCCTGCTGGAATTGAACAAAAGCAAATTATCCCGCCTGCCCGCCGAAATCGGCAAACTCCACAAGCTGAAAGTCTTGTCTTTGCAACGTAATTTTCTCACCCGGCTGCCACCAGAAATGGCAGCGCTCAAGCATTTGCAACAACTCACCCTGTCTGACAACAGATTCGAGTCATTCCCTGCCGAAATATTGCACCTTGAATCGCTGGAGGAATTATCCCTGGGCAGAAACCGCCTTACCGCGCTACCGGATGATTTTGACCGCCTTGCCCGTTTGCGCAAACTTTTTATGGGAAGTTGTCATCTGACGGCACTGCCAGCGTGCTTTGGCAATCTGCACGAGTTGCAAATCCTTGATCTGCATTACAACGAGCTTGCCGCTTTACCTGAAAGCATCGGCGGTTTGCAAAAATTGAGAACACTAGATGCCAGTAATAACCCGATTGCCTGCCTGCCGTCCGCCATTGGTGAATTGACGCAACTGGAGGAACTGGAATTGCGGCATGGCGCGCTTGCCACCTTGCCTGCCACTATCGGCAAGCTGAAAAATCTGCGCTATTTATATCTGGAAGACAACAAAATTACGGCATTGCCGGAATCCGTCGGCGACTTGCAACGCCTGAACACGCTGGAGCTCAAAAACAATCTGCTGCAAACCCTGCCTGCCAGTATTGCAGGATTATCCATGCTGGATACGCTGTATCTGGAAAACAACCGGCTGAACAGTCTCCCGCCACAAACAGGTGCCATGCCCCGGCTGAAATACTTGCAATTGAACCAGAATCTGCTGGAGACCGTTCCCGCAACATTGGCGCAAGCGCCCATGCTGGAGTCGCTGGATCTGGAAGACAATCCCTTGCGTTATTTGCCGGATGCACTGCAAGCTGCACACCGCGAGCGGTCGGGCAAACTGAAAATCTATGGTAATGATGCTACCCGCAAACATTTCACGGGCAATTTCCGCTTTGATCCGCACCCGCGTCCGATATGGTGGGATTTTCGCTGAAGTCTTGAAAAAACCGCCGTCAGGCGGTTTTTTCTTGCCAGCGCCATTGTGTCCAGGCGAACAGCGCCGTGCCGGCCGCGCCGAGCAGCGCGCCGCTGATGCCAATCAGCGCCAGGCCGCCGTGTTGCATCACCTGTTGCCCGATGAGCGCGCCGCCGCCGATGCCGATGTTGTAGATGCCGGAGAAGATGGCGGTGGCGACGTCGGTCGCGTCCGGCGCGAGGTGCAGCACCCGCACCATCAGGCAGAGACTGATGCCGGAGATGCCGATGCCCCAGCAGAAAACGAGCGCGTACAGCGTCGCAGGAGTTCCGCCGAGCGGGCGCAACAGCAGCAGCGCGGCGAGCAGCAGCGCGATGGCGCAGGCGAGGAAGGCGGTTGGCAGGCGGGCGTGGTAGCGGGCAAAGAGGACGCTGGCAGTCATGCCGGAGAGGCCGAACACCAGCAGCAGCGCGGTGGTTGCCCCTTCGCTGAGGTGGCTGAAGTGGCGGGCGAAGGGTTCGATGTAGCTGTAGGCGGTGAAATGCGCGGCGACGATGAGCGCGGTGAAGGCGTAGAGGCCGAGCAGGCGCGGGCGGCGTGCCAGTTGCGGCAGACTGCGCAGGGAGCCGGCGTTGCGGCTGGGCAGGCGCGGCAAGAGCGCGTAAACGGCGACCATCACCGCCGCCGCGACGAGGGCAATCAGGGCGAAGGTCGCGCGCCAGCCGAAGGCCTGGCCGACGAGGCGTCCCAACGGCAGGCCGAGGATGGTTGCCATCGCGCTGCCCATCGCCACCCAGCCGATGGCCTGTTGTGCCTTGCCGGGCGGGGCGAGGCGCATCGCCAGCGCCGAGGTGATTGCCCAGAAGACGGCGTGTGCCAGCGCCACTCCCGCGCGGGCGGCGAGCAGCAGGGCGAAGTTCCAGGCAAGCGCGGTGGCGATGTGGCTTACGATAAAGAGGGCAAAGAGGGCAAGCAGCAGACCGCGCCGTTCGCGCCGCGCGACGAGCAGCATACAGGGCAGCGAGGCGAGCGAGACGATCCAGGCGTACACGGTCATCATTACCCCGGTCGCGGCGGCGCTCATGGAAAATCCGGCGCCGATGTCGGTGAGCAGCGCGATGGGGATAAATTCGGTGGTGTTGAAGACGAAGGCGGCGACGGCAAGGGTCAGCACGCGCAGCCAGGCGAGGCGGTGGGCGGTGGTGTGCAGGGTTTTCATCAATGGAAAAGGCCGGGGTGTCCGGCCTGTATGTGGGGTGGGTGGATTGTGTCAGTGCAGGATGCGCTTGACCAGGTTTTCTATCGGCGCGACGAGGTAGGTGTCGCGCCAGATTTTTTCGCGCGCCGCCCAGCAGATGAGCCAGAGGGCGATGAAGAAGATGAAATGCGCACGGGCGACGGTAAGCCAGACGGTGAGGCTGATTGCCCACGCCCAGGGATAGTTGGCGTAGTAACGCGGGATGATGATGCAAACCGCGAGGAAGGCGATGATGAGGATGGCGTACATGGGGGACTCCGGTTGTAAAAACGGCGCAAGGATAGCGCTTGTCAGGGTTTTGCGCCAGCGGGGCGGTCGCTGGCGCGGCTGGTTGGCGCCAGACCCCACCGCACTTTGGCAACAAGCCTCTTTCCAAACCGGACAAAGGTATGCGTTTTTTGGAACTTTGTCCTATACGCCCCGGATTCAATTATAGCCATCCACCGAAAATTTCAGACAAGGCGCGTCGCCGAAGACAGTACGCTTTTGTACGGCGCGGGTTTCCCTAGGGCCTGTTGACACACATAATTTCCTGATAACATTGTCCCATGAGAAGCA
>NZ_DBHKZK010000044.1:15678-59542 GCF_057314735.1 Cardiobacterium sp. | reverse complement strand
ACAGGCGGTGGAGCGGGCTTTTATTGAGTATATTATTTAGGGTGGATGGCTATAAACGTGGGCTTGCAAAAACACCGAACGCACCGCCAGTAACCCCACCCCGGCCCTCCCCCACGGGGGAGGGGGCAGTTCGGCGCAAGCCCCGCTGTTTGATGCGCAATCACGGTGGGGCAAGCCCCACCCTACGACGGCTACCACAAACGCCGTCTGTTTACATACACCTGAGCGCTCTTGATGTATGTAAACGTGGGCTTGCAAGAACACCGTGCGCACCGCCAGTAACCCCACCCCTGCCACCGCCGATGCGGCATGGTTATCCATTTTTATTCATTCATCCAAACCCGGTCTTCTCGCATGAAATCTTTTCCCGCGTGGCTGAAATGGCTGCTGCCGCCCGTCTTGCTGGCGGCGCTTTGTTTGTATGCGGCCTGGCTTTTTTTGCCGAAAGGCTCTGGCGTGGGCGCGGTGCTTGCCGCGCTCGCCCATCCTTCCGCCGCCGATTTGTCGCTCGATCAGCGCGTGGTGCTGGCGGTGCGGCTGCCACGTATTTTGACCGCGCTCCTGGTCGGCGCGGTGATGGCGGTCAGCGGCCTGCTCCTGCAAACGATGACGCGCAATCCGCTCGCCTCGCCCTCGCTGCTTTCCATCAATGCCGGTGGGTATCCGGGCGGCGGTTGGCAGATGGTTTGCAGGTTTGGTTTCCGGTTTACATACACTTTGAGTGCTCAGGTGTATGTAAGTGGTGATAGGCAGTGGGACAAGTTCCGGCTTGCAATGTTTGGCAGACGACGCTGCCTTGATGTGAAATCGCTGACGCCCCTCCCCAGCCCTCCCCCGCTGCGGGCTTCGCCCTGCAGGGGAGGGGGCAGTCCGGCGGGCATTCGGGCAGCGGCGGACGGGTTTTGGTTTCCGGTTTACATACACATTGAGCGCTCAGGTGTATGTAAATGGCTTTCTGTAAAACACCGTGCGTGCCGCCAGTAACCCCACCCCGCTCTCCCCCACAGGGGGAGGGGGCAGTCCGGTGAGGGTTTGGGTTTACGGCAAATCGTCAATCGGTTTTTGTGCGCGCGGCATCAGGTCTTCGTGTTTGACGCCCATGTGATCGACGATGGCGCTGGCGACGAAGATGGAGGAGTAGGTGCCGAAGACGATGCCGATGATCATCGCGGTGGAGAATCCGGTGAGGATGGTGCCGCCGAAGAGGGCGAGGGCGATGACCGAGAGCAGGGTGGTGAAGCTCGTCACCATCGTCCGTGCCAGCGTCTGGTTGATGGAGGTGTCGATGACGTCGCGCGGGGTGACGGCGGGCAGTTTGCGGAAGTTTTCGCGGATGCGGTCATAGACGACCACGGTGTCGTTCACCGAGTAACCGAGGATGGCGAGTAGCGCCGCCAGCACGTTGAGGTCAAACGGCCAGTGCATCAGCGAGAAGATGCCGGCGGTGATGATGACGTCGTGCAGCTGCGCCAGTACCGCACCGATGGCGAATTTCCACTCGAAGCGCAGGCCGAGGTAGATGATCATGCCGATGCAGGCGAGGCCGATGGCGAGCAGGCCTTTGCTGACGAGTTCTTCTTTGTACTGGCCGCCGACTTTGGATTGTCCGGTGAGTTTGGCGTCCGGCGCGTCGGCTTGTAGTGCGGCGACCATGTCGCTCATGGTCTGGTCGATGTTGGCGCCTTCTTGTTCGGCGAAGCGGATTTGTACGTCGCGCGAGGAGCCGTATTGGACGACGCCCGCGTCCGGCACGATTTTTTCGGCGACGCTGCGCACGTGGTTGATGTCCGCCGATTGGGCGTATTGCATTTCGATGGTCGCGCCACCGGTGAATTCGAGGCCGAAGTTGAAGCCGCGGAAGGTGATGAGCAGGATGGCTGCGATGGTGAGGATGGCCGAGAGCCAGAGGCCGTCCCGGCTGTATTTCATGAAGTGGATGTAGGGCAGTTTGATGTGCATGGCGGTGTTCTCAGAGGTTTATCTTCGGGTTGGCTTTGCGCAGGGTGAAGTATTCGACCAGCGCGCGGGTGACGAAGATGGCGGTGAACATGGTGGTGAGGATGCCGAGCGAGAGGGTGACGGCAAAGCCTTTGATGGGGCCTGCGCCGAAGCTGAACAGCAGCACCGCGACAATCAGCGTGGTGATGTTGGCATCGACAATGGTGGAGAGCGCGTTGGCAAAGCCCATGCGCACCGCTTGGTGGATTTCGATGTGTTCGTGCACTTCTTCGCGGATGCGTTCGTAGATGAGGACGTTGGCATCAACCGCCATGCCCAGCGTCAGCACAATCCCGGCGATGCCGGGCAGGGTCAGCGTCGCGCCCAACAGCGACATCAGCGCCACCAGCAGGATGAGGTTGACGACGAGGGCGATGTTGGCGTACAGCCCCAGTTTGCGGTAGTAGGCGAGCATGAAGATGATGATGAGGGCGAGGCCGAGCAGCGAGGCGTTGATGCCCTGGTCGATGTTCTTTTTCCCGGCGTTCGGGCCGATGGTGCGTTCTTCGATGATGTACACCGGGGCGACGAGCGAGCCGGCGCGCAGGGTCGCCGCCAGTTTTTGTGCGCGCGAGTACGGGGTGATGCCGGTGATTTGGAAGCGGTCGGCGAACTGGCTCTGGATGGTGGCGGAGTTGACCACGGTTTCGCGTTTTTCGACGGTGGTGACGGGTTTGCCGTTTTCGTCGTTTTTGGTAACGGGGATGTATTCGACGTAGATGGTCGCCATCGGTTTTTTCAGGTTTTCGCGGGTGACTTCGGCCATTTGCGCGCCTCCGGCGGAGTCGAGGACGACGTCCACCGCGATGCCCTGCTGGCCATTGCCGGCGGCGGCATCGACGATGTGTTCGCCGCTCATCACCACTTTGCGTTTGAGGAGGATGGGGTTGCCGTCTTCAAAGTACGCGAGTTTGCTGCCGAAGGGCGCGCGTTTCATCCGCACTGCCTGGGCGAGGTCGCCCTGTTCGTCCACGATGTAGAACTCCAGCGTCGCGGTGGAGCCGAGCATTTCTTTGGCTTTGGCAACGTCCTGGATGCCGGGGAGCTGGATGAGCAGGCGGTCGTCGCCGACAACCTGAATGGAGGGTTCGGCGACGCCGAGGCTGTTGACCCGGCTTGCCATGCGCATCCGGTTCTGGTCGGCGGCGCGGCGTTTGAGTTCGCTGATGCCTTGTTCGCTGTATTGCAGGCGGACGCGGTACTGGCCGTTTTCTTCGAGGTTTACTTGTTCGAGGTTTTGCGGCAGGACTTTGCGCAGTTCGTCCAGCGCGCGCTCGCGGTCGGCGTCGCTGCCATAGCTGATGAGCGCGCCGCCGTTGGCCGCGGCTTCGGCGCCGAGCAGCGGGATGTTGTTTTTTTCGCTGGTGGCGGTGGCGAGGTCAATGAGTTCGGCGGATTTGCGGGTGAAGAGTTCGTTGCTGTCCACTTGCAGCAGGAAGGAGATGCCGCCGCGAAGGTCAAGGCCGAGGTTCATCGGCGCAAGGCCAATGCTTTGCAGCCAAGTCGGGGTGTTCGGCAGGAGGTTGACCGAGACGGCGTTGTCCGGGTATTTGCTGGTGAGCAGGTCGCGTGCCTGGATTTGCACGTCGGTCTGCGGGAAGAAGAGGTTGAGGTTTTCGCCCTGGACTTTCCAGCGCTCAGGGGCGATGTTGGCGTCGCGCAGCTGGTTGGTGATTTCTTGCGCGGCGGCGGTTGCCGCTTCCGGCGAGGCGAATTGCATTTGTACGGTCGGGCTTTTGCCGTACCAGTTCGGCAGGGCAAGCAGCGCACCCAAGAGGGTGACGGCGATGATGAGGGCGTATTTCCAGCCGGCGAAGGCTTTGTTCATGGTGGTGTCCGGGTTTCGGGGGGCTGTAAGTGAAAAAGGCTGCCCTGCGGCAGCCTGTGGGCGGGTTCAGGCTTTGTCGGCGCTGTCGTCTTCCGCTTTGTCGCCGTCTTCGGCGGGCTTGTCCAGTTTGACGTTTTTGTCGTCGTTGGCGGCCTTGTTGCTGCCCAGCGTCGCCTTGAGCGAGCCTTTCGGCAGGACTTGTACCACCACGCCGCGCTGGATGCGGATGATGGTGTTTTTCGCAATTTCGAGGTCAATGGCGAAGTTGTCCAGGTCGATGATGCGTCCCATGATGCCGCCGTTGGTCATCACTTCGTCGCCTTTTTTCAGGTTGGTAATCAGCTGTTGGTGCTCTTTCATTTTCTTTTGCTGCGGGCGGAACATGAAGAACCACATCACGCCAAAGAGCAGCACCATCATGATGATGGAGGTCATGCCGCCGCCTGCTTGCGGGGCGGCCTGTTGGGCGTAAGCGTCCTGGATGAAAAACATGGTTGTTTCCTCTCAAGTTTAAGGGTTAATGGAAGCGCGGCATTATATAGCGCCGCTGTTGCGCATGGCATAAAAATCGGCGGCAAAGCCCGCGAACTGCCCGGCTTCTATCGCCGCGCGCATGGTGTGTATCAGGCGGATGTAGTAGCGCAGGTTGTGGATGGTGTTCAGGCGCGCGCCGAGCATTTCGTTGCATTTGTCGAGGTGGTGCAGATACGCCCGGCTGTAATGGCGGCAGGTGTAGCAATCACAACCCTCTTCCACCGGACGCAGGTCGCGCTTGTACTGGCTGTTGCGCAGCTTGAGCGTGCCGAAGCGGGTGAAAAGGTAGGCGTTGCGGGCGTTGCGCGTCGGCATGACGCAGTCAAACATATCAACGCCACGGCGCACGCCTTCGACGATGTCTTCCGGTTTGCCGACGCCCATCAGGTAACGCGGCTTGGTCGCGGGCAGGTGCGGCAGGGTGTGCTCCAGCGTCGCATTGCGCAGCTCAACCGGTTCGCCGACCGCCAGCCCGCCGATGGCGTAACCGGGCAAATCCAGCGCGACCAGGCCGTCTGCCGATTCGCGCCGCAAATCGGGGTAAACGCCGCCCTGGACGATGCCAAAGAGATGGTTCGGATTGTCCGCGTGCGCCGCCTTCGAGCGTGCCGCCCAGCGCAGCGACAGGCGCATGGATTTCGCCGCCTCATCATGTGTCGCCGGGTAGGGCGTGCATTCATCGAGCTGCATGACGATGTTGGAATTGAGCGCGCGCTGCACCTGCATCGAGCGCTCCGGCGAGAGGAACACCTCGCTACCATCGACCGGCGAGCGGAAGCGTGCACCTTCTTCGCTCAGCTTGCGGATTTTGGCGAGGCTGAACACCTGAAAGCCGCCGGAATCGGTGAGAATTGGCTTGTCCCAGTGCATGAACTGGTGCAGCCCGCCGTGGGCGGCGACGATGTCCTCGCCGGGACGCAGCATCAGGTGGAAGGTGTTGCCGAGGATGATTTCCGCGCCGAGCGCGTCCAGCTCCTCCGGGGAAAGCCCCTTGACCGTGCCGAGGGTGCCGACCGGCATGAACACCGGCGTTTCCACCGTCTGCCCGTTCGGGAAAGTAATGCGGCCGCGCCGCGCGCTGCCGTCTTGAGTAATAAGCTGATATTGCATGACAAAAAAGGAAGGCTTGCGCCTTCCTTGAGATGCGTGGCGGCAGGATTACTGCTCGATGCCCATGGCCTGCAACGTTTCGCGGGTGACACCGCCCACGCCGAGGTTGTGCTTGCGCTGATAGGCTTCCAGCGCCTTCATCGTGCCGGGGCCAAGCGAACCGTCAACGCTGACCTTGTAGCCTTCCTTCTTCAGCGCGCTTTGTACCGCTTCGATGGTCTTGCTGTTCACGGTGTCATTACACAGCACGCTTTCCCAGCGCACCTGCGCATCGGCGACCTTCTCGAACTTGGTCACTTCCGCATATTCGGCCGGAATTTCCTTCTCGCGCTGTTCGGCTTCTTTCACCAGCTTCTTCACCTTGACCGTCTTGTATTCGGCAGGCACTTCGATTTCGCGGGTGGTTTCCTCGCTCACCAGTTTTTGCTTCTTCACCGTTTCAAACTTGGCTTCGACCTGGGTCGGGTTCAGGCGGGCTTCTTCCTGCACGGTTTGCTTGGTGATGGTTTCCATCTGCGCCGGGACTTCCACCATGCGCAGCGCTTCGCCAGCGGAGGAGAAGGTACGCGCCGGGCCTTCGCTGCGCGCGGTCATGTACGCCGGTTTGGCGACCACTTCTTCCTTCACTTCGGCATATTGCGGCGGCACGACTTCCTGCGTGGTCATCGCCGGTTCGACTTCAATCTGCTCCTCGACGGTTTCAAAGACGGCGGGGACGATTTCCAGTTTCTTGCTGGCGGGCTTGATCACGACCTGCTCTTCCGTCCACTCGTATTCGGCGGGAACAATCTCGTAGGATTTGGCGGCATCCTTGATGACGACCTGCTCGGTGCGCGGCTCGAACTTGGCCGGAACCACGACCAGCGCCTGGCATTCGCCCGGCTTCACTTGCGGCACGGTCAGGGCGACGCTGTCGGCGGGGGCAGAGGCGGCCGCTTCCTGCGCTTGGGCGGCGTTGTCATCTTGTGCCTGCGCCAGGGCGGCGATTGCGACGGAAGTCAGCAGCACAGAAATCTTGCGTTTCATCATTCAAAATCTCCTGAGTTACGAGGATTCACATAAAAAATTGACGTTTTGAACAAGTTAGCCGTCCAAAAATCGTCACATACTTTAGCGCAACCCGCCGACGGTCGGCAAACGATTCCTGCAAAAAAATGCGGGATTTGCGCGATGCGGGAGCGATGCGACCATTTGCGTCAGTCGGCGACTTCGACCAGCGTCACCTGAATGCCACGCTTGTCCAGTGCCTCGACAAAGGCGGGGTCGGCATCGCTGTCGGTGATGAGATGGCTGATTTGCGCCAGTTCGCCGGAAACAAAGGTGCTGTCGCGTCCCAGCTTGCGGCTTTCCACCACCACCAGCACCTTTTCCGTGGCGCGGCGCAGCATCATTTCATTGATGGCGACTTCATCGACATTGGACGTGGTCAGCCCGGCCTGCAGGCTCACCCCGCTGAATCCCATAATCGCCTTTTGCGCCGTCACTTTTTCCAGATTGCGCAGCGCGAACTCGCCGGTCAGCGCTTCTTTCGGGAATTGGGCATGGCCGCCGGAGAGAATCAGCTTGATGCGCGGGTCAAGGTCAAGATGTATCGCCTTGCCGTTGTTGGTGATGGTGGTGATGCGCCGCTCCTTGACGTAATCCAGCGTCAGCAGCGCGGTGGAGGATGAATTGATGAAAATGGTGTCGCCTTCGTGGATGCAGGCGGCGGCACGCGCGGCAATGGCGTGTTTGCAGCGCTCCTGCCGCGGGCTTTCGCGGCGCACGGTTTCGGCCAGCGCCGCCCCGCCGTAAAAGCGCTTCAGAAAACCGCGCCGCGCCAGCGCGTCCAGGTCGCGGCGGATGGTGAGGGTGGAGACGTTCTGCGCGTCCGCCAAGTCCTGCACCTTGCATTCCGGGTTCGCCGCCAGCGTTTCCAGGATTTTCTGGCGGCGTGCTTCCACAAAGGCCATCGAGCGTTTCATTTGAGTCGTTCATCCTTGTTTATGTATGAGGTGTGGTTATTGTAGCGCCAGAGGCGCGAAACATTCAATCAGTTCATAAAATCTGCCGCTTACCGCGTAAAAGCGGTGGTTTCGTACAAAACATTCGCACTTGTCGCTGTTTTTATGTCCGTTTTGGATTTTTTATATTGCACTTTGAACATCTTTGGCGTTACCATACGCTGGTGCGGACGGAAACCGTTTCCGTTTGCCAGCCCTTCACGTCCACCGGAGTTCATCCATGAGTAAAGTTAGTGAAATCACAAGAGAAAGCTGGATTCTCAGCACGTTCCCCGAATGGGGTACCTGGCTCAACGAAGAAATCGAGCAGGAGGTCGTCCCCGCAGGCAACTTTGCCATGTGGTGGCTCGGATGCGTCGGCATCTGGCTGAAGACGCCGGGCAACGCCAACATCTGCATGGACTTGTGGTGCAGCCGCGGCAAAAGCACGAAGAAAGTGAAAGACATGGTGCGCGGCCACCAGATGGCGAACATGGCCGGGGTGCGCAAATTGCAGCCGAACCTGCGCGCGCAGCCGATGGTGCTGGACCCGTTTGCGATTAACGAAGTCGATGCCATCCTCGCCTCGCACTTCCATAGCGACCACATTGACGTCAATGTCGCCGCCGCCATCGTCAATAATCCCAAGCTGAACCACGTCAAATTCATCGGCCCGTGGCATTGCACCGAACTGTGGAAAAAATGGGGCGTGCCGGAAGACCGCCTCGTCACCGTCAAACCGGGCGATGTTGTCAAAATCAAGGATATGGAAATCCACGCGCTCGATTCATTCGACCGCACCTGTTTGGTAACGCTGCCGGTCGAAGGTGCGGAAGCACAAGGCGGCGAGCTGAAAGGCCTTTGCCCCAGCGATGAAGAAATGGGGCGCAAGGCGGTCAATTACGTCTTCAAAACGCCGGGCGGCACCATTTACCACGGCGCCGATTCGCACTATTCCATCTATTTCGCCAAACACGGCAAGGATTACGACATTGACGTCGCCCTCAACAATTACGGCGAAAACCCGGTGGGCATTGCCGACAAGATGACTTCTATTGATTTGCTGCGCATGGCGGAAGCATTGCGCACCAAAGTCATCATTCCGGTGCATCACGATATTTGGACGAATTTCATGGCAAGCACCGATGAAATTCTCGCCCTGTACCGGATGCGCAAAGACCGCCTGCAATACAAATTCAAACCCTTTATTTGGGAAGTGGGCGGCAAATACGTCTATCCGCGCGACAAGGATTTGACCGAATACCACCACCCGCGCGGCTTTGATGATTGCTTCGAGCAGGAGCAAAACATCCAGTTCCGCTCCATGCTCTAAGGAGGCACCATGTTACTGAGCAAAATGCTGGATGCGGGACACGTCAATTTTGAAACCCGCTTCCCCGACTGGCAAAGCGCCATTCATGGCGGCTGTAAACCGCTGGTTGCCGACGGTACCGTGGATGCGAGTTACGCCGATGAAATCATCGCCTGCATTGAAAAATACGGCCCCTATATCGTCATTGCGCCGGACATTGCCATGCCGCACTCGCAGGAAAATGCCAAGGGCGTACACAAAACCGCGATTTCTTTCATGAAAGTGGCGGAAACCGTCGCCTTTGACGCCAATGACCGCGAAAAAGACGCGCGCCTGTTCTTTACCCTCGCCTCGCAGGATCACGAACAGCATCTGGAGAATATGTCGGCACTCGCCACCATGCTCGACAATGACGCGCTGATTGGCGAATTGTTGCAGGCGCAGAATCACGACGATTTGCGCGTCATTGCGGCGAAATACGGTATCTAGGAGGCCACATGGAATTTTTCTATGCCATTTGGGGATTCTTTTCCAAAAACGTCTTGCAACAACCGGCCTTCTTTATCGGCCTGATTGTCCTCGTCGGCTATATCCTGCTGAAAAAACCCTGGTATGAATCCCTTGCCGGATTTATTAAAGCCAGCGTCGGTTATCTCATTCTGACCGCGGGGGCGACTGGCCTCGTTTCCAGTTTCAAGCCAATTATCGGCGGATTGAAAGAACGCTTTAACGTTTCCGCCAGCATGATGGATCCCTACGCCGGGCAGGCGGCGATTGAAGATGCGCTCGGTCATATTCAGCGCTCATTCAGCTCCGTCTTGACGCTGCTGCTGCTCGCCTTTGTCTTCAACATTCTCGTTGTCCGCTTCCAGCGCATTACCAAAATGCGGGCGCTGTTCACCACCGGACACGTTCAGGTGCAACAATCCGCCACCGCCTTCTGGCTGCTTTTGGTCTGCTTCCCCGAACTGGGCGACACCGGACTGCTGCTGATGATGTCGCTGGCGCTTGGTCTCTACTGGGCGGTCGGCTCCAACCTGACCATCGCCCCGTCGCAACGCCTCACTGATGGTGCCGGTTTCTGCATCGGCCACCAGCAAATGTTTGGCGTGGCGCTCTTCAGCAAACTTTCCGAAATCTTCTTCAAACCCAAGCCGGGACAGGAAACGAAGAAACTGGAAGACATCAAGCTGCCGGGCTGGCTCTCCATCTTCAACGAGAACATGGTCGCCACCACCATCCTCATGACCTTCTTCTTTGGCGTCATCCTTGCCGCCCTCGGTCAGCAGTTCGTGCTGGAGCACAGCTCCCAATATCTCTCCAAAAACATGGAGCAAAAAGAGTATTTGGGACTGCTTGCCGCCGGCCTCGTCTTTGACTACAAGGAAGGTACGCCATTCTTCACCTACATCCTGCTGACGGCGATGAAATTCACCGTTTACCTCTCCATCCTGCAACTGGGGGTACGCACCTTCGTCGCCGAGCTGACCGAATCCTTCCACGGTATTTCCGGCCGCTGGCTGCCCGGCGCGGTACCGGCGATTGACTGCGCCGCCACTTACGGCTTTGGCTCGCAGAACGCCATCACCCTCGGCTTCATGTTCGGTGCGCTCGGCCAGTTCCTTGCTCTCGGTGTCCTCCTGGCGATGAACAGCCCGACCGTCATCATCGCCGGATTTATCCCGATGTTCTTCGATAACGCCACCATCGGCCTCTACGCCAACCGCCACGGCGGCTACAAGGCAGCGCTCATCATGCCGTTTTTCTCCGGCCTGATGCAGGTCTTCGGCACCGCCTTTGTCGTCAGCTATGCCATCTACGCCTACAACGGCATGAATGTCGGCCTCGAAGGCGGCTACCTCGGCATGTGGGACTGGGCAATTCTCTGGCCGGGATTCACCTTCCTCATGAAGAACCTGCACTACATCGGCTTCGCCATCGTCATCCTCGTGCTGATTGCCATCCCGCAAATCCAGTACCGCTGCAACCGCGAAGGCTACTTCCTGATGACGGAAGACTACGAAGCCTACAAGGCCAAATTCCCGGAAAGCCACTAACGGCTGTTTATAATTGAAAAATCTCCCTCCCCTGCAGGGCGAAGCCCGCAGCGGGGGAGGGTCGGGGAGGGGGTGAGCGATATTATTGACGCGCTGAAATTCCAGTTTTTCAGTCGTTTACTGCCCTCACCCCAACCCCTCTCTCGCTGCGCGAGCTGTCCCAGTCTCAGAGGGAGAGGGGCTTATCCGCCGAATTGTAAACACACCCTAAGGGCAGCCCCCGCGCGGGGCGGGCAACCCCAACCGATTCACTGACAACAGGAGCAAACCATGAAAGTCCTCGTCTCATGCGCCAACGGCGCCGGCACCAGCCTGATGATGAAAATGAAAGTGCAGCAGGCGCTGAAAGACCTCAACGTCAACGTGGAAAAAATCCACCACTGCTCGATTTCCGAAGGCAAATCCTCGGCGAAACAGTTTGACGTCGTCTTCTGCTCGGCCAACTTCGTCGATATGTTCAAGGATGCCGCCGCCGCAGGCGTGACCGTCATCGGCATGAAGAACATCCTCTCCGTTGATGAAGCCAAAACCCGGATGCAGGAAGCCGGGCTGGTCTGATTCGTATCTGGAGTCTGTTGGCAAAACAGAAATCCCCCTCCCCTGCGAAGCGGGGAGGGGCGGACTTCCCGCGAAAAATGCGACTGCATTTTCGCGGGTGTCCGGGGAGGGGGTGTGAAGCGCCGCGCAGCGGCCGCCAAAAAGCGGAACAGCAATTTACGAGCTGTATCGCTACCCCCTCCCCCGCTGCGGGTGCTGGCGCACCCTGCAGGGGAGGGGGCTTTCCGGTTCAGGCGACACGGCTTGGATGTTGAAACAGGCACCGTCGCACGCCACGTTTCTTTTCAAATTCACACAAAAACACAAAAAACCACAGCCGCCGTTGTTCTGTCCTCACACCATTCCTATAATGCCCGCTTTCCGTTCATAAACCGCAGAGGAATCCCGCCATGCAACTCACCTACGACGCACTCAAGGCCGAATTCAAGCGCGTGCTGCTCGCGCGCAAACTCCGGGAGGACACCGCCGAGGCGGTCGCCACCCTCTTTGCCGATACCACCCTCTCCGGCATTTACTCGCACGGCGTCAACCGCTTTCCCCGCTTCATCTACCAGCTTGACCAGGGGCATATCCACCCCGAAGCCGAGCCGGAAAAAGTGCTGTCGCTGGGCGCGATAGAGCAATGGGACGCGCATCAGGCGATTGGTAACCTCACCGCGGTGAAAATGATGGACCGCGCCATCGCCCTTGCCGATACACACGGCATCGGCGTGGTCGCCCTGAAAAACGCCAACCACTGGATGCGCGGCGGCAGCTACGGTCTGCAAGCGGCACAAAAGGGCTACGTTGGCATCTGCTGGACCAACTCGCTCGCGGTGATGCCGCCGTGGGGCGGCAAGGAACCGCGCATCGGCACCAATCCGCTGGTGATTGCCGTGCCGGGCAACCCGCCGACCTACGTCGATATGTCCTGTTCGATGTTCTCCTACGGCAAGCTGGAAGTTACGCGGCTGGCGGGCAAACAGACGCCGATAGACGCCGGTTTTGATGACGACGGCAACCTCACCCGCGACCCCGCCACCGTCGAGAAAAACCGCCGCCTGCTGCCGATGGGCTACTGGAAAGGCTCCGGCCTCTCCATCGTGCTGGACATGGTCGCCACCCTGCTCTCCGGAGGGTTGTCGGTTGCCGAAGTGAGCGAGGATTTGGACGACGAATACCGCGTTTCGCAAGTCTTCATCGCCATCGAAGTGGATCGCCTTATTGACGGCAAGACGCGCGACGAAAAACTGCGCCGCATCACCGACTACGTCCTCTCGGCCACGCCGTCGCAGGAAGGCGTGCCGGTACGTCTGCCCGGCCACAACCTCGAAAAAACCATCGCCGAACACCGCAAAAACGGCATTCCGGTCGATGACAGCGTCTGGCAAAAAATCCTGGCGCTGTAAGCGGAGCCTGCCATGAAAGCGCTCGCCAACATCAACAAACTGCTGGAAATCTTCGTCGTCTTCAATCTGGCGCTGATGAGCTTCCTCATCTTCCTCAACGTCATCCTGCGCTACACCCTGAACTCCGGCCTGACCTTCACCGAAGAAGCCTCGCGCTATATGTTCGTCTGGCTGACCTTCATGGGCGCGGTACTCGCCTTCAACGGCGACGAACACGTCTCCGTCCAATTCCTCGTCGCCAAACTGCCGGTGAAACTGCGCGCGTGGTGGACGGTCGCGACCGACATCATCCTCCTCGCCTGCTGCCTGCTGCTCTTCCTCGGCTGCTGCAAACTGACCGCGCAGAACATGAGTAACCTCTCGCCCATCACCGGCATCCCCACTGGCATGAACTTCCTCGCCGCCGCCATCATGAGCGGCCTGCTGCAAATCCTGCTGCTGGTGCGCATCGGCGTCAAAACCTCCGCCATTCTCCGGGGGCACATCGCATGATTATCGCCACCTTCCTCGTTGTCCTCCTCGCCGCCATCCTCGCGGGCATCCCGGTCGCCTTCGCCCTCATCCTCTGCGGCATCGCGATGATGCTGCACCTCGGCGAGTTCAACACCCAAATCCTCGCCGAAAACCTCATCAGCGGCGCCGACAGCTTCTCGCTGATGGCCATCCCCTTCTTCATCCTTGCCGGGGAAATCATGAACGCGGGCGGACTGTCGCGCCGCATCGTGGACCTGCCGATGAAACTGGTCGGCCACAAACGCGGCGGCCTCGGCTACGTCGCCATCATGGCGGCGATGATCATGGCGAGCCTCTCCGGCTCGGCGGTCGCCGACACCGCCGCCGTCGCCGCCATGCTCATCCCGATGATGAAAACCACCGGCTACCCGGAAGAACGCTCCGCCGGGCTGATTGGTGCGGCGGGCATCATCGCTCCCATCATCCCGCCGTCCATCCCCTTCATCATCTTTGGCGTGACCAGCGGCGTCTCCATCACCAAACTGTTCATGGCGGGCATCATCCCCGGCGTCATGATGGGCGTCTTCCTCGCCCTGCTCTGGGGCTGGCAGGCCAAACACCTTGACATCCACACCTTCCCCAAGGCGAGCCGCCGCGAACTCGCCGCCTCCTTCAAAAACGGCATCTGGGCGCTGCTGTTGCCGGTCATCATCATCGGCGGCTTCCGCCTCGGCGTCTTCACCCCGACCGAGGCGGGCGCGGTGGCGGCGTTCTACGCGCTCTTCGTCTCCACCATCATCTACCGCGAGCTCAAACTGCCGCAGCTCTACGACATCCTGCTGGCGAGCGCCAAAACCACCGCCGTAGTAATGATGCTGGTCGCCGCCGCAGGCATCTCCGGCTACCTCATTACCATCGCCGAACTGCCGCAGATGATTACCGAACTGCTTGAGCCGCTGCTGGATTCGCCGCGCCTCCTGCTCGCCGTCATCATGATTGCCGTCTTCATCATCGGCATGGTGATGGATCTGACGCCGACCGTGCTCATCCTCACCCCGGTGCTGATGCCGCTGGTGCAAGAAGCGGGCATTGACCCGGTGTACTTCGGCGTGATGTTTATCCTGAACACCTCCATCGGCCTCATCACCCCGCCGGTCGGCAACGTGCTCAACGTCATCACCGGCGTCACCAAATTGCCGTTTGACCGCGCCGCGCGCGGAATGCTGCCCTACGTCGGAATGCTGCTGCTCCTGCTCATCCTCTTCCTCATCTTCCCGCAACTGGTGATTGCGCCCTACCGCTTCATCATGAGCTGACCCCATCCCTCAACACAACAAGGCAAACCCCATGAAAAACAAACTGCTCTCCGCCCTCATCGCCGCTGCCGCCTTAGGCGTTGGCCTCGCCCACGCCGCCACCAGCCTCCGCTTCGGCTACGAAGCGCCGCGCAGCGACACCCAACACATCGCCGCGAAAAAATTCGCCGACATCGTCAAAGAAAAAAGCGGTGGCGAGCTGAAAATCTCGCTCTTTCCCGACAGCACCCTCGGCAACGCGCAGGCGATGATTAGCGGCGTGCGCGGCGGCTCGATTGACATCGAAATGTCCGGCTCGCCCAACTTCACCGGCCTCGCCTCCAACCTCAACATCATCGACATCCCCTTCATCTTCCGCGACAAGGCGCACGCCTACCGCGTCTTGGACGGCGACATCGGCCAGGGGCTGATGAAAGAACTCGAAGACAAAGGCCTGAAAGGATTGGGCTTCTGGGAAGTCGGCTTCCGCGCCGTCTCCAACTCCAAACACCCGGTGAAAACCCCGGACGACATCAAGGGGCTGAAAATCCGCACCAACCAGAACCCGATGTACGTCAAAGCCTTTGAACTCCTGGGCGCCAACCCGGTACCGATGCCGCTCTCCGAACTCTACACCGCGCTCGAAACCCGCACCGTGGACGCGCAAGAGCACCCGATCGGCATCCTCTACTCGGTCAAACTCTACGAAGTACAAAAACACCTGAGCCTGACCAACCACGGCTACACCCCGCTCTTGGTGGTGATGAACAAGGCCAAATTCGACAGCCTGCCCGCTGAGCAACAACAAATCCTGCTCGATGCGGCGAAAGAAGCGGGCGCCTACCAGCGCGAGCTTAACGCCGAAAAAGAAGCGGCAATGCTGGAAGAAATGGAAAAAGCGGGACTGGAAATCGTGCGCGACATCGACACCGCCCCGTTCCGCGCCATCATCGAACAGCCGGTACGCCAATTCTTCATCGAAAAAAACGGCGACGAACTGCTGAAAAAAGTGGACGCACTCGCCGAAGAGAAAAAATAACCTCACAAAAACGTAGGGTGGGGCTTGCCCCACCACGCTTTGCGCCATGCAGGGGCGCTCAGGCGAAGCCCTGACTGCTCGCACTGGCACATTACCCCCGCCAACGTAGGGGCGGTTAGGGCGAAGCCCGTAACCGCCCGCATAACCGGGTTATCCCCGCCACCTGCCCCCCACCCGCGAGAACCCCATGAAGCACCACATCCTCATCGCCGCACCAATACGCCAACGCTTTATCGACAAAAACGGCGACAGCGGCAGTGCCCTGCTGCAACAAGTGGACGCACGCGCCAAAGAGAACCCATAAGGAGCGCCCATGACCTGCTGGCTTGGCATTGACTGCGGCGGCACCTTCATCAAGGCGGGGCTGTTCCGCGAAGACGGCAGCGAAATCGCCGTGGTGCGGCGCAATCTGCCCGTGCTCAGCCCGCAACCGGGCTGGGCGGAACGCGACCCGGAAACCCTCTGGCAAACCTGCGCTGCCGTTATCCGCGAAGCCATCGCCACGACCGACCCGGCGACCATCGCGGGCATCGGCATCTCCGCCCAGGGCAAAGGCCTCTTTACCCTTGACCGCGACGGCGCGCCGCTTGGCAACGGCATCCTCTCCTCCGACCAGCGCGCGCTGCCAGTAGTCAAACGCTGGCAGGCGGAAGGTATCCCCGCCCGCCTCTACCCCGAAACCCGACAAACGCTGTGGACGGGGCATCCCGTCTCTATCCTGCGCGCGCTGAAAGAACAGGCGCCTGCGCGCTACCAGCGCATCGGCAGCATCCTCATGTCGCACGACTACCTGCGCTACCGCCTGACTGGCGCCATTGCCTGCGAAGAAACCAACATCTCCGAATCCAACCTCTACCACTTCGGCGAAGGGCGCTACCAGCCCGCACTCGCCGACACCCTCGGCATCGCCGAAATCGTCCCCACCCTGCCGCCCATCGTCGGCGCGAGCGCCATCGCCGGACACATCAGCGCGCAAGCGGCGGCAGCAACCGGCCTGCGCGCGGGAACCCCCGTCGTCGGCGGCCTCTTTGACGTCGTCTCCACCGCGCTCTGCGCCGGACTGCACGACGAAACCATGCTCAACGTCGTCCTCGGCACCTGGTCGGTGGTAACAGGCTTCACCGACCACATCGACGACAGCCAAACCATCCCCTTCGTCTATGGCAAATCGGCCACGCCCGGCCAGTACATCGTGCATGAAGCCAGCCCGACCTCGGCGGCAAACCTCGAATGGATCACCGCCCTCCTTGGCGAACACGACTACCGCGCCATCAACGACAGCATCGCCGCCCTGCCGCCCGCCGCCAGCAGCGTCTATTTCGTCCCCTTCCTCTACGGCAGCAACGCCGGACTGGGAATGCAGGCGGGACTGTACGGCCTGCAATCCTTCCACGGCCGCGCCCATATCTACCAGGCGGTGTACGAAGGCGTCATCTACAGCCTGATGCACCACCTGGAGCGGATGCGGCAACGCTTCCCGGCGGCGCGCGTGCTGCGCGTCACCGGCGGCCCCGCCAAATCGGCGGTATGGATGCAAATGCTGGCAGACATCAGCGGCAATACCGTCGAAACGCCGCGCATCGCAGAAACCGGCTGCCTCGGCGCCGCGCTGGTGGCGATGGTCGGCACCGGCGCCTATCCCGACTGCCCCGCCGCCTGCGCCGCGCTCAAACCGCCGCTGGACAGCTACCGCCCCAATCCCGCGCTGGCCGACGCCTACGCCACCAAATACCGCCATTACCGCGAGCTGATAGCGCAACTGCGCGCCTTCAACGACACCCTTCACCCCTAAACCCCCGAAAGGAGCCAACCATGAGCAAACCGCTGTTACAAATCGCCCTCGACCAAACCAGCCTCGCCGAGGCGCTCGAAGTCGCCGCCGTCGCCGCGCCGCACGTGGACATCATCGAAGCAGGCACCATCCTCTGCCTCAGCGAAGGCAAAACCGCCGTCGAAACCCTGCGCCAGCGCTACCCCAAGCACATCATCGTCGCCGACTACAAAACCGCCGACGCCGGCTCAACGCTGGCCGACATCGCCTTCACCGCCGGCGCCGACTGGTTCACCGTGATGTGCGCCGCCTCGCTCGCCACCATCGAAAAAGCGCACGAAGTCGCCGTCGCCCGTGGCAAAGAAGTGCAAATTGAGCTGTTCGGCAACTGGACGCTGGACGACGCCAAAGCCTGGGTCAAAATGGGCGTCAAACAGGCCATCTACCACCGCAGCCGCGACGCGCAGGCGAGCGGCCAAACCTGGGGCGAAAAAGACCTGCAACTGTTGCGCGCCCTTTCTGACCTCGGTCTGGAACTCTCCATCACCGGCGGCATCGTCCCCGAAGAAGTCGGTATCTTCAAAGACATCAACGCTAAATGCTTCATCGCCGGGCGCGCACTCGCCAACCCGCAAACCGGGCCCGCGACCGCCAAAGCCTTCCACGAAGCCTTCGCCCGTTACTGGGGCTAAACCATGCGCCAGCACAAACTCGGCATCTACGAAAAAGCCCTGCCCGGCAACTTAAGCTGGGCAGAGCGGCTGGCGCTCGCCAAAGCCTGCGGCTACGACTTCGTTGAAATCTCCATTGACGAAACCGACGCCCGCCTCGCCCGCCTCGACTGGAGCAAGGCAGAACGCCTCGACCTCGTCCGCGCCTGCCTCGACACCGGCATCACCGTCCCCTCGATGTGCCTCTCCGGCCACCGCCGCTACCCCTTCGGCAGCCACGACCCCGCCATCCGCGACGAAGCCCGCCGCGTCATGGAAAAAGCCATCCGGCTCGCGGTGGACTGCGGCATCCGCACCATCCAGCTCGCCGGCTACGACGTCTATTACGAAGCGCAGGACGACGGCACCATCGAACGCTTCAGCGAAGGAATGCAATGGGCGACCGCGCTCGCTGCCAGCAACGGCGTCATGCTCGCGGTGGAAATCATGGACACCGCCTTCATGAACAGCATCAGCCGCTGGAAACAATGGGACGAACTTGTCGCCTCGCCGTGGTTCACCGTCTATCCCGACGTCGGCAATCTGAGCGCCTGGGGCAACGACGTCCCGGCAGAGCTCGCGCGCGGCATCGACCGCATCGCCGCCATCCACCTGAAAGACACCTACCCCGTCACCGCGACCAGCAAAGGCCAGTTCCGCGACGTCCCCTTCGGCGACGGCTGCGTCGATTTCGTCAAAGTCTTTGAGACCCTCGCCCGCTTGAACTACCGCGGCGCCTTCCTCATCGAAATGTGGACGGAAAAAGCCGCTGAGCCTGTCGCCGAAATCATCCACGCCCGCCGCTGGATGGAAGAACAAATGCAAAAAGGAGGATTCCCATGCTAGAAACCCTGAAAGACGAAGTCCTTGCCGCCAACCTCGACCTGCCGCGCTACGGCCTCGTCACCTTCACCTGGGGCAACGTCAGCGGCATCGACCGCGAACGCGGCCTCATCGTCATCAAACCCTCCGGCGTCGAATACGATGTCATGACCGCCGCCGACATGGTCGTGGTCGATTTGGCCAGCGGCAAAACCGTTGAAGGCAACAAAAAACCCTCCTCCGACACCCCGACCCATCTCGAACTCTACCGCCGCTTCGCGGACATCGGCGGCATCGTCCACACCCACTCGCGCCACGCCACCATCTGGTCGCAGGCGGGCAGCGACCTGCCCGCGCTCGGCACCACCCACGGCGACTACTTCTACGGCGCCATCCCCGCCACCCGCCGCATGACGCCAGAAGAAATCGCGGGCGAGTACGAACTCGAAACCGGCAAAGTCATCGTCGAAACCTTTGCCAAACGCGGCATTGACCCGAAAGCCGTTCCCGCCGTACTTGTCCACTCGCACGGCCCGTTTGCCTGGGGCAAAGACCCGCACAACGCGGTACACAACGCCGTCGTCCTCGAAGAAGTCGCCTACATGAACCTCTTTACCTGCCAGCTCAACCCGCGCATCCCGCCGATGCAGCAAGAGCTGCTGGACAAACACTACCTGCGCAAACACGGCAAGAACGCCTACTACGGCCAATAAACCGGGGTTTCGCCCACTAAAAAAGCGCCACAACGGCGCTTTTTCGTTGAACTATCCTTTGATTTGTAGCCATCCACCGAAAGCCTCATACGGTGGATGGCTATATTTTGGAATCAAAGAAAGTAGGGTGGGGCTTGCCCCACCGTAAAGAGACAGGCTGCGCTTCAGCGCGCCGTCCATCTGAACAAACAAGAAATTCTTTTAACGGTGCGCCAAGGCGCACCCTATCGCTAAAATTATGAGGCAGCACAAGACGATAGTTCGTAGGTTGGGTTAAGGGCTGTTTACAATTTAGGCCTCCCTCCTTCGCAGGGCGAAGCCCGCAGCGGGCGGGTTCCGTGCGTAGGGTGTGTGGCGGCGTAGCCGACACGCACGCGGGAATTTGACATCGGCAAACGCGTGCGTGCCTGCGGCACACACCCTACAAACTAATGATGTAGCTCGCAAAATCGTCGCCACGCAACCGCATTGGCTTGGGCGTGTTTACGGCTGAATGGTAAACAGGCCTTAACCAAACCTGCTAATGAAATCATCATGTTATGGCCAATTGTAAACAGCCCCTAGTGTGTATGTAAACGTGGTTTGGCGCGTTTACATACAGGGTAGCGCCTAAGGTGTATGTATATTTGTGGCGGATGCGGTTCGGCGGGCGGCGGCAAGGAGTGCGATGCCAAAGGCGAGGGCGGTCGCATCCACCAGCGGCAGGAGGCGCGGGGTGAAGGGCAACAGTCCGGCGGCGGCGAGCAGGGTGCTGGCCGGGATGGCGCAGAGCAGGACGGCCGCGCTGCGCATCAGCGGGATGCGGCTGGCGGCGCCTTTTGGGTGGGCATAGGCGATGGCAGCGAGGAAGGGCAGGTAGTAGCTCGTCCAGGCGAGGGTTTCGCGGGCGACGGGCAACGGCAGGCGGGCGGTGAGCAGGATGAGGGCGATGCCGCTGATGCTGCCGTAGGTGCAGCCTTCGGTCAGCGCGGCGAGAATGCGGACATCGCGCCGCGCGCCGCCGCGGGCGCGTTTGTCCAGCCAGAGGCGGTTGCCGCTGTAGAAGAGCAGCGCGCCGCCGAGGCCGAGGGCGAAGTAAAGCCAGCGCAGCGGGTAGCCGCCGTAGTTGCCAAAGTGCAGCTCGTGCAGGATGTCGCGCGCGCGGGCGTAGTGGTTGCCGCCGTGGTTGCGGTAGCGCAGCGCGCCGCTGTAGGGATGCAGCGCAAGGTAGAGCTGGCGGCCACCGCCGGGTTGTTCGCCGACGACGACCGCCAGCGCCTGTTCGCGGTCGGCGAGGCTGTCGAAGGCGAGGAAGCGTACTTGCAGGTCGGGGATTTCGTGTTGTGCGGCGGCGATGAGGGCTTGCGGCGGCAGGAGGGGGCGCGTGTCGTCGATGGTGTGGTTTTTGACGGCAGGCGGCGGCGGGGCAAGCGGTTGCAGGAGCGCCGAGAGGGGGGCGGCGTAGATGAAGAGGATGGTGGTGATGGCGATGATGAGGTGAAAGGGCAGGGCAGTCAGGCCAAGGAGGTTGTGGATGTCGAGCCAGGCGCGGCGGCGGCTGTGGTTGAGGCGCAGGGCGAGGCATTGTTGGCCAAGTTTCGGCAGGGCGAGGAGGGTGCCGCTGATGAGTGCCAGCAGGTAGAGGATGGCGACGATGCCCATGCTGTATTCGCCAGCGATGGTGGGGATGCCCGCAGTGCGGTGCAGTTCGTCAAGGACGTGTCCGGCGGCGGTAGCCGGGCGGGTGTGGCTGTGCAGGGTGCCGTCGGCGTCAAGGTAAGCCCAGGTTTCGCTGTCGCCGGTTTCCCAGTGCAACGGCGCGGGAGCGTTTTCGTCGGTGTGCAGGTAGAGGAGGAAGCTGGAGGTGTGTTCGGGGTGCTCTGCCATATGCTGCATCAGGCGCGCGAGCGCTGCCATGTCGGCGGCGGGGCGGATTTCTGCCGCGGGCGGGCTTGCCCAGCGGCTGATGTCTTCGCTGAAGACGGTCAGGCTGCCGCTGATGAAGCTGATGGTGAGGAGGATGGCGCTGCTGATGCCGACCCAGCTGTGCAGGGCGAGCTGGTGTTTCAGGGTGTGGGCGGGGATTTTCATGCGGTGAGGGCGTAGTGCAGCGCGGCGATGAGGTTGGCGTAGAGGAGGACGCGCCAAGCGCTTTTGCCGTTGCGCAGGAGATAGGTGCCGCCGAGGATGGCGAGCCAGCTGATGGTGAGGAGGTAGGTGTAGTAGCCGTGGGCGTCGCTGTACTGTGTGGCCGGGCTGTGGCGCAGGTAGGGCGCCCAGATGAGGGCGGCGAGCGGCAGGCCAAGGAGGAGGGCGGCGGCGGTTTTTTGAATCCAGTCCGGGCGCGGGTCGCCGCTGTTGAGGCAGGCGAGCCAGCGGGTTTTGTCGCGGCGGTGGGTGCGGGGGGACTGGTGGCGCGCGAGTAGTTGGGGGAGGAGGGGGTGGATAGAGAGGAACGCCATGTAGGCGGCGAGGGTGATCGGGATGGCGTAGCCGCCGTGTTGGCTGGCGAGAAGGAGAAACCCGCTTGCTGCTGCGCGCCAGGCGATGTCCCATGCGTAGCGGGTAGGCAGGCGGCGCTGTGAGGGGGCGCCGTGGTAGCTGTAGGCGGCGGCGATAAGGATGAGGAGGTAGGCGAGGGCGGTGATTGGCATGGGGATGGAAAAGGCGCGGCTGTTGCCGCGCCTGTGGTTTGGGCGGGTTCAGAACTCGTAGCGGAAGGTCGCCATGATGCTGCGCGGTGCGCCGTAGGAGAGCATATTCGGCACGGTGCGGTATTCCTGGTTGAAGAGGTTGTTGGCGTGCAGGCCGATACGCAGCTTTTTCATCGGGCGGTATTGCGCCATGAGATCCACGGTGGTGTAGGCTTTTTGTTGGCTGGCGGCGATGCCTACTTCGCCCGGGATTTCCGGCTCGGCGTAGATTTTGCTTTGCCAGTTCAGCCCGCCGCCCACGGTCCATTGGTCGTTGATGTCGTAGCTGGTAAAGGCTTTGATGAGGTGCAGCGGCACGTCGGTTTTCAGGCGCTGGCCGTTTTTGCCGTCGATTTTGGTGCGGGTGTAGGAGGCGTCCATATGCCAGGCGGGCAGCGGCTCGCCGGAGAGGGTCAGCTCCCAACCGCGTCCTTTGGTGTCGTCTTCGGCGCGGTAGTAGTCGCTGCCGTCCGCGTGTTCGCCCGCCTTAACGGCGAGGTTGTCCTTGCGCACTTCATAGATGGCGGCGGAGGCGTTGAGGCGGTCTTCAAACCAGGCGCCCTTGACGCCCAGTTCGTAGGTCGCGCCTTTTTCCGGGTCAAGCGCGTTGTGGTTGATGTCTTCGTTGTCCTGCGGGCGGAAGATGGTGCTGTAGCTGGCGTAGGCGGTGAGGTTTTGGTTGAAGTCGTAGGTGAGGCCGAGGTAGGGGGTCAGCACGCCGTTTTCTTTGCGCACGCGCGGGATGTAGTCGTTGCGGAAGTCGTAGCCGGTGCGTTTCCAGTGGGTCAGGCGCGCGCCGGCAAGGACTGCCCAGTCGTCGGTGAGGTGGATGCGGGTCGCGCCGTAGAGCGAGCTGGTTTGTTTTTTATTGGTGCCGTAGCCGAGTTGTTCGTTTTCCGGGCGCGCCACGTTACCGTCGCGGATGAAGCGGTAGAGGTCGGGGATGTTGCCTTCGCCGACGTAGGTGTCGTATTTGGCGTTTTTGCCGTCGCGGTAGGCGTTGTGGCTCACGCCAATTTGCATTTCGTGCTGGCGGCCAAAGAGCGGGTATTTGCCGTCGAGGTGCAGGTCGAAGCTGTGTTCTTTCGGGTGGAATTGTTCTTTGAGGGCGACGAGCGCGGTGCTGCCGTCGACGTTGATGGTGGATGTGCCGCCCATGCCGTAGTGGTTGTGGGCTTTGCCGAAGCGGTAGCTGTAGGCGGCGCTCAGGGTCCAGTCGTCGTTGAAGTGGTGCTCCAGGCGGGTGAAGATTTCGTTTTTGCGGCGTTTGCCGTATGACCATTGCGCGGCAAGGTTGTCGCGCGCGCCGAGCGGGGTCAGGCGGTAGCCGCTGTCTTCGTCGCCGTAGTAGGCGGTGAAGGAGCCGGTGGCGGAGTGTTTGCTGTGGATGTCGCTCCATTGCAGGCCGACGGTCGCCACCGTCTGCGGGGTGATGTCGTATTCGAGGATGCCGTAGAGGGTTTTGCCGTCCTGGCGCGCGCGCCGCTGCCACAGTCCGCCCCGGTCGTACACGGCGACCATGCGCCCGCGCAGGGTGCCGTTGTCGTTCAGGCTGCCGCCGCCGTCCAGCACGGTGCGGTAATGTCCCCATGAGCCCGCGCCCGCGTCGATGCTGAAGCGCGGTTCGGCGGTCGGGCGTTTGCGCTGCATCTGGATGTTGCCGCCCGGGTCGCCGAGGCCGTTGCGCAGGCCGGTCGAGCCGCGCACCACGCTCATGGATTCGTAGATGGCGCTGTCCGTGTTGTGCAGCGAGAGGCCGTAGCCGGAGCCGTCGCCGCTGGCATCCAGCCCGTCGATGTTGACGTTGTCTATCGCGTAGCCGCGCGAGATGTAGTAGTGGTAGCCGTCGGCGCTGTTGCCGTATTTCTGGAAGTAGATGCCGGGGGTGTGGGCAATGGCGTCGCTGACGCTGTTGAGCTGCTGTTCTTCCATGCGCTTCTGCGTGATGACCGAGATGGATTGCGGTGTTTCGCGCAGGGAGAGGTCAAGCCCTGTGGCCGAGATGCTGGCGGGGATGGTGTAGTTGGTTTCTTGCGAACGCTCGGCGCTGATGACGACGGGTTTCAGCGTTTCGTCCTGCTGCGCGATGGCCAGCGGGCTGGCGGCGGCAAGGGCGACCAGGCTGGCCAGTTGGCAGCGCAGGGTTTTGGGGTGTTGCGGCATATTGGCTCCCATATAAATGTTAAGTTAATTGCGAATAAATCTTAACATTTCCGTAGGCGGACTGCCGGGCTCTGACCAGGCAGCCCAATCCGCGCATCCTGCCGAAGCAGCAGACAACAAAAAGCCGGTCATCATGACCGGCTTTTTTGCACCGCGCGCTTTCAGAAATTGAAAAACGCCTCGTGTTCGCCGCTCGCCGTCTTGCTGACAAGCGCCGCTTTCAGCACGGCGATGACTGCCTCATCGGCGGCAGGCACGGCTTCCTTCAGCTTGTACAGGGTGATGCGTGCCGACGGCAACGGTTCCGGTTGCAGCAGGAAGCGGAAATAGCGCCCGCCCGCGCGCAGGTAGTAGTGCCAGAGGAAATCGCGCGGCGCGCTACCGGCGGCGGGAGTCGCCCACAGGGCGGCGTCGCGGTCGGCATCCGCCCACCATTCCTCAGGCAGGGCATCCAGCGGGAAAGGCAGGCTGCCGCTGGCAATGGCGGCTTGCAGATGGGCGTGGTCGGCGGCTTCAGGCGGGGTTTTGCGGAAGGTCATGGCAGTCTCCGGTGGCTTAAAGGAGGCGGCAGTATAACGCGCCCGCCGCTTTCCGTATCTCGCCGCGCCGCCATTACGGCACAATATGCGCCGTCAGCGCTGCAAAGGAGTCAAATATGCTGTTTTCTGATCTCGCAAGGTATTTCCGGGATTTGTTCTTTGAACGCAAAAGCGTGCTTAAAGATATACGGTTTTCTGTTCGTCTGAAAGACGGGCCAACGAATCCGCGCAATTATCCGAAAAATTATTATCCGATGGTGGAATGGTGCACCATTAACGACGACCGTATTACGGCCATTCCGCCTGCCATTGCGTTATTCAGCAATGTGGAAGAACTCTATATCCGCGGGAGAAATATCACGACCCTGCCGCCGGAAATCGGGCAACTGACGAAGCTGCAGCGACTTCACATCAAGAATACGCAAATCACCACGCTTCCTGCCGAGGTAGTCTGTCTTTCCCGCCTGGAAGAATTGCATTTGGACAATAACCGTCTCGATACCCTGCCCGCACATTTTTCCATGTTGAAATCTTTGGAAGAGCTGTCGCTATGCGGCAATGCCTTTACAGCACTGCCCGATGCGATAGGTCATTTGCCACACCTGCAAGCGCTCCATTTGGATAATAATCCGCAATTAAAAACTTTGCCCGCTGCCATAGGGGAACTCCACCACCTGAAGAAGCTGACACTCTCTCATAGCCAACTGGAATCCCTGCCCGCTACATTCGCTGCCTTGCAAGCGCTGGAAATACTGGATTTATCTCATGGAAAATTTACATCTTTCCCGGAAGAAATTGGCAAGCTGCCGGGATTAAGATCTCTGGATTTTTCCTGTAATAATTTGTGCGAATTTCCGCAGTCTATTTTGGCATTAAGCAAATTGGTAAAACTTGACCTGGGATATACCCAAATTGCCTCGTTGCCTCCCGGAATTGCGCAACTACAAAATCTGGATACTCTCTCGCTAGGCGGAAATCAAATTACCGAGTTTCCGCCGGAAAGCGGGGCACTAGAAAATAATTTGCGCTATCTCGATGTTAGCGGTAATCCGCTGCGCAGCTTGCCAGAATCCTTTCTAAAAAAGAGTCTTCGCCGTACCTGTTGGGCGGATGACGATCCGTAATTAAAAATAATCGGCTTTAGTCCCGAAACTTAAAACCA
This sequence comes from Cardiobacterium sp., assembly GCF_057314735.1. NCBI lineage: Bacteria > Pseudomonadati > Pseudomonadota > Gammaproteobacteria > Cardiobacteriales > Cardiobacteriaceae > Cardiobacterium > Cardiobacterium sp. The sequence goes on along the minus strand of NZ_DBHKZK010000044.1, from coordinate 33,436 downwards.
TACCCCGCCGCGCCACGAATGGGGCACAATACGCGCCCGTTTGAACCCGCACATTCCCATGCCCACACCCACCGCGCCACAAGAGGCGCAAACCGCGAAAGTCGTCCTCCTCGGCGTCCTCGGCAACATCATCCTCGCCCTGGTCAAGGGCGTCGCCGGTGTCGCCGGCCATTCCTACGCGCTGATAGCCGATGCCATCGAATCGACCACCGACGTTTTCTCCTCGCTCTTGCTCTATCTCGGCCTGCGCGTCGCCAACCAGCCGCCGGACGCCAACCACCCCTACGGCCACGGCCGCGCCGAATCGCTCGCCACCTTCATCACCGTCGCCTTCCTCCTCGCCTCGGCGGGCATCATCGCCTACAAAAGCATCGCCCACATCATCACCCCGCATAAAAACCCAGCGCCGTTTACCCTCGTCGTCCTCATCGCCGTGGTCGCCATCAAGGAAGGGCTGTTCCGCTACTACCAGCGCAAAAGCGGCGAAACGGCGAGCGGCGCGCTGGAAGCGGAGGCGTGGCACCACCGCAGCGACGCGCTGACCTCGTTTGCCGCCTTCCTCGGCATCAGTGTCTCGCTGGTCATGGGCAAGGGCTGGGAAAGCGCGGACGACTGGGCGGCGCTGGTCGCGGCCGCCATCATCACCTACAACGCCTGGCGCATCTTCCGCCCGGCGCTGGCCGACATCATGGACGAAGACCGCTTCGGCGAACTGCGCCAGCGCATCGAAGCCACGGCCACCGCCGAGCCGGGCGTGCACGCGGTGCAGGAATGCCTGGTGCGCAAACTGGGCAGCGAATACCACATTGACCTGCATCTGCTCGTCGGCAAGGGGCAGACGATTGAGAGTTTGTGCGAGCTGAAACGCCGCCTGCGCGCCCGCCTGCACGCGCAGGAAGCGCGGCTCTGCCGCATTTTTATCGAATGCGACTGCTGCGAGCGTTGCCCGCACCGCGAGGCATAAATCATGCACTGGCTTGTCCTCACCCTGTTCGCCGCCTTCATGCAGGCGTGGCGCAACGCCTTCCAGAAGCAGCTCAGCCAACACGCGCCGGTGCTGGGCGTGACGCTGGCGCGTTTCCTCTTCGCCTGGCCGCTGGCGCTCCTCTGGCTTGGTCACTATTACCTGCAAGACGCCACCCTGCCGCGACCCGCCTTCACCCCGGCGTGGTGCGGTTACATCGGCGGCGCGGCCAGCGCGCAAATCGCGGCGACGGCGCTGCTGGTGCAACTGTTCCGCCGGAAAAATTACGCCATCGGCGTCGGCCTGGCGCGTAGCGAAGCCATCCTCGCCGCCATCCTCGGCGTCGCCTGCTTCAGCACGCATTTGAGCGCGGCGGGCTGGCTCGGCGTCCTCACCGGCGCGGTTGCCGTCTTCATCCTGAGCGGCGCCAGCCTGCGCCAGCTTTCCGCGCACGTCCTCGCGCTCGGCCTCGGCAGCGGCCTCTGTTTCGCCCTGACCTCGCTCTGGATACGGCAGGCGGCACTTGCCCTGCCGTTGCCCGCCCTGCCCGCCGCTGCGTGGGTACTGGCGAGTGTTCTCATCCTGCAAACCGTGCTGCTCCTCGGCTGGCTCATCGCCCGCGACCGCGCCGCGCTGCGCCAACTCCTTGCGCAGCGCAAACTGGCACTCGCCACCAGCACCGCCTCTTTTTTCGGCTCTCTCGGCTGGTTCAGCGCGATGCGCCTGCAAGACGTCGCCATCGTCAAAACCGTCGGCCAAATCGAAGTGCTGTTCATGCTCGCCATCTCCATCTGCTACTTCCGGGAAAAACTGCAAAAACAGGACGGCCTCGGCCTCGCACTGATTGTCATCGCCGCGCTGCTGGTGGTGTGGGCATGAGCCGCCCGCCGCGCACAACAAAATAAAAAATACCGAATATCAAACGGGTAGAATCCAAGCTCCAACACAACCTAACCGGAGTATCCATGAAAAAAACCCTGCTCACCCTCGCCCTCTGCGCCGCCGTAATCGCCCAGGCGCATGACCACGGCGCTGCCAAAGCCGACGCAAAGACCCTTACCGTTGAAATCAAGCTGCTGGACGGCGGCAAGGCGGCGGGCAAAGTCACCGTCAGCGAAAGCAACTACGGCCTCGTCTTCACCCCGGCGCTGCACGGCCTCACCCCCGGCCTGCACGGCTTCCACATCCACGAACACCCCAGCTGCGACGCGGGCGAAAAAGACGGCAAAACCGTTTTGGGACTTGCCGCCGGCGGCCATTGGGATCCGAAAAAAACCGACCGCCACGGCCAGCCGTGGGAAGACGACACCCACCTCGGCAACCTGCCGGTGCTGTATGTGGACGGCGACGGCAACGCCAGCGTGCCGGTACTCGCGCCACGGCTGAAATCGCTCGACGAAATCAAGGGGCATTCGCTCATCATCCACGCGGGCGGCGACAACTACGCCGAACACCCCGCGCCGCTCGGCGGTGGTGGCGCCCGCCTCGCCTGCGGCATCATTCAGTAACCGCCCACGAAAAACCCCGCCGCAGCGGGGTTTTCTTTTTACAACGCCGCCAGCAGTTGCCGTGCCGCCGGAACGTGCAGGCGTATCAAATAAACAGCTTCATCGCGGCAACCACTGCGCCGACCACTACGGCAAAGAAAGATGCCCCGGTGACGAAGGGGTAGAAAAATGTTTCCATCCCGATTTTGCGCGGCGTTTCCCGCGTCTGTTCCGTTTCCGTCTTCATCTTGTTTATTTCCGCGTGCATCAAATACACCTCGGCGCGGATTTTCTGAATTTCGGCCATCAGTCGGCTTTGCTCAAGCTGTTCGCGTGCTTCTGCGGTTGCGGTAGTCATTTTTTTGGCTCCTTGTTTTTGGATGATGTCGGGTTGCTGATGGTATAGCCGTTCACTGAAAGTTTCAGACAAGGCGCGCCGCTGAAGACAGTACACGGTTGTACGGCGCGGGTTTCCCCAAAAAATGGCTCCGCCATTTTTTAGGGTGCCCGGTTAGCGGCGCAACACCGTATGAGGCTTTCGGTGGACGGCTATAGTCGATGACCAGGCTGGACGCAGTATAAATACAAGTATTTTTACCGCAACCTGCCTTTATGCCGCAACGGGGTTTTCTTTTTACAACGCCGCCAGCAGTTGCCCCACCGCTGGCACGAGTAACAGCAAAAGCAACACCAGCAGCGCGATTTCGCCCGCTTTCAGGCGCGGAAAACGCCCGTGGAAGCGGGTTTGCGCGTAGAGAAAGAGGGCGACGCCGGGGACGTAGAGCAGTACCGACAGCAGCAGGTAGCTCATCCCCGCCGCGTAGAGTATCCACACCGCATAGAGCGTCGCCACCGCGCCGACGGCGACGATATGCGGCGCAAGGCGTTCGCGCAGCGCGATTTTCAGCAGATACGCGCCAATCAGCAGGTACGGCACGAGGATCATCGAGGTGGAAATTTTGAGCAGCGCGTTGTAACTCTCGCCGGTGAGCAGCACCAAGAGCAGGCAAATCTGCACGGTGATGGCGGAGAAACGCAGCGAATGGTGCGGCACGCCGTTCGCGTTCAGCGCGGTGAGGGTGCGCGGAAAGGCGCCGTGCTGCGCGCCGTAATATGGCACTTCCATCGAGTACAGCGTCCAGCTCAGATACGACGCCAGCACCGAGACAATCAGGCAGACGCTGATGATGATGCCGCCCGCGCTGCCCATCATCGCCTGCAACACCCCCGCCATGGACGGGTTCGCCATCGCCGCGATTTCCGCGCGCGGCAGCACGCCCAGTGCCAGCACGGTAATGGCGACGTAGAGCGCGAGCGCAATCAGGATGCCGAGCACGGTCGCCAGTCCGACATCGCTGCGCTTGCGCGCGTGCGCGGACAGCACCGCCGCGCCTTCCACCCCGGTGAACACCCACAGCGTAATCAGCATGGTGTCTTTCACCTGGGTGAGCGTCGTCGTTTGCAGCGATGCGCCGTGCCAGTCGGCGGCAAACGTCTCGCCCCGGAAAAACCACAGGGCGAGGCCGATAAAGAGCAACAGCGGGAAGACTTTCACCAGCGTCGCCACCAGATTGACCCCCGCCGCTTCCTTGACGCCGCGCGCGGCGAGCCAGTACACCGCCCACACCAGCGCCGATTCGCCAATAAAAGCGGCGAGCGTATTGCCCTTGCCAAAGATGATATGCCCCGGCGCATCGGTGAAGCCGCCGAGCGCCTCAAAGGCGACGACGAGATAACCCGTCACGCCGATGGTGGCGCAGAGCCAGTAGCCCCAGGCGGAGAAAAAGCCGACGAGTTCGCCGAAGCCGTCGCGGGCGTAGGCGTAGATGCCGCCGTCCAGCGTGGGGCGCAGCCGCGCCAGATACCAGAAGGAAAGGCCGAGGGCGATGATGCCGACGCCGGTAATCGTCCAGCCGATGATGAGCGCTTCCGCGCCCGCCACTTCCGCCATGTTCTGCGGCAGGCTGAAGATGCCGGAGCCAATCATCGAGCTTAAAACGAGGGCGGTGAGGGCGGTCAGGCCAATTTTTTGCGGGGTCATGGGAGTCCTTTTTTGGAGATTGCGATGGCGTGTGTCGTAAACAGCGATGACGCGATTTTATAGCCATCCACCGAAAGTTTCAGACAAGGCGCGTCGCCGAAGACAGTACGCGGTTGTACGGTGAGGCGACGCAACACCGTATGAGGCTTTCGGTGGATGGCTATACCGCCAAGTCTGCGGCGAATGCCCGGCACTTCGCGGCGCGTCAAAATTCATCGCAATGCGAGCGCTTATGGCCGACAATGCGCCTGCCTTATGACCCTTCAACCGGAGCCACCATGAAAAAACCCCTGTTCGTTGCCTTCATCCTCGCCGACATCGCCATTGCGCTCATCGCCCTTTATTTCTTCACCCGGCACAGCCCCGACACGCCGCTACCGAAAACCCGCATTGCCGACCGCGAAAAAATCCTGCGCACCGCCAACGCCAAACTGCCAATGATGGTCGATGCTGAAACCCGCCTCGACAAGATTGACCTGAACGACGACGGCTTCGTTTACTACTACTGTCTGCCCGAACAAGACGGCGCGGCACTGCCGCCCGACTGGCAGCGCGAGCTGACCCGGCGCGTGCAAAAAGGGCTGTGCAACAGCCCGGAAACCCGCTCGCTGCTGGACGGCAACCTCAATTACACCTACCACTACGCCGACAAGGGCGGCGCGGAAATTTTCATCCTGACCGTGCGCAAGGGCGACTGCGATTGAGCGGCGGTGCGCCTCATGCGGGCATTGGTGCCGTATAGCCATCACCGGATGGTGCACCGAGGCGCACCCTATGGCGGATTCTGGGTGTAGCAACCGTAGGTCGGCCATTTATGGCCGACATCAACAAAATGTCGGGCATGAATGCCCGACCTACGTTTTATGATGCAGCGAGCAGGTTAGGCCAGGCGCAGCCGACTGAAACAGCTTGCGTAGCAAGAAACCCAACAAACCACGTCCGCAGGGGCAGCGCCGTTGGCTTACGCTCGCACCTCCGCAGATTACGACTGCGATGGCGCAGCGGTACGCGCCATTTTGCGCTGGTCGGCGAGGTCGGCGGCGGCGGTAAAGAGTACGTCCGAGGAGGAGTTGAGCGCGGTTTCGGCGCTGTCCTGCACCACGCCAATCAGCACGCCGATGGCGATGACTTGCGCGGCGGTGTCGCCGTCGATGCCGAGCAGCGAGCAGGCCATCGGGATGAGCATCAGCGAGCCGCCGGGGACGCCCGATGCGCCCGCTGCGCCGAGGGTGGCGAGGAAGCAGAGCAGCAGCGCGTTCAGCGGGTGTACCGGCACCTGCATGGTGTGGGCAGCGGCGAGCGAGAGGACGGCGATGGTAATCGCCGCGCCGGCCATGTTGATGTTGGCGCCGAGCGGGATGGAGATGCTGTAGGTTTCTTCGCGGATGTGCAGTGCTTCGCAGAGGTCGAGGTTGATCGGGATGTTGGCGGCGGAGCTGCGGGTGAAGAAGGCGGGGATGCCGCTTTGGCTGAGGCAGCGCCAGACGAGCGGGTAGGGGTTCTGCCGCAGGATGCCCCAGGTGAGCAGCGGGTTCACAATCAGCGCGACCACTGCCATGCTGCCTAGCAGCACCGCGATGAGGCGGGCGTAGGTGTGGAAGGTGGAGAAGCCGGTGGTGGCGACGGTGGCCGTCACCAGGCCGAAGACGCCGTAGGGCGCGATGCGGATGACGAGCGAGACGATGTAGTGGATGACGCGCGCAGCGTCGTCGAGTACGGTTTTGGTGTTGGCGTGGGCGTGGCGCAGGGCGATGCCGGCGAGCATCGACCAGGCAAGGATGCCGATGTAGTTGCCGTTGGCGGCGGCGCTGATGGGGTTGTCGGTGATTTTGAAGAGCAGCGCGGTCAGCACTTCTTTCAGGCTGCCCGGCGCGGTGACGGCTTCGGGGTTGCCGCTGAGGTAGAGTGTGGTGGGGAACCAGGTGCTGGCGACGACGGCGACGGCGGCGGCAAAGGTGCCGGCGACATACAGGGCGATGATGGTCTTCAGGCCGCGCGCTTGTCCCTGCTGGTGGCGCGAGATGGCGTGGGTGATGAGGACGAAGACGAGGATGGGCGCGACGGCGCGCAGTGCCTTGGTGAAGAATTCGCCGAGGATTTGGAAGTATTCGGCGGATTGCGGCATTTCCGCCTTGAGCAGGATGTAGCCGATGAGGATGCCGAGCAGCATGGCGCAGAGGATTTGGCGGACGAGCGATTTGCCGAGCCAGCGGAGGAATTGCATGGGGTTTCCTTGTGATGGTTGAAAGGGCGGCTATGGTAATGCCGCACCTGTCTTTCCGGCAATGTTGCGGTAGTGGTTTTTGCGGGGCGGGGGTTATGGGCGGAAATCCGCCTGCCACCGGGTTGGTCGGGTTAGCCGGACAGCATGGCTGCGGCTTCGGCCACGTCCGGCATGGCGGCGAAGCGGCCGCGCATGATGCCGCTGTGGTGCTCGTATACTTCCTGCGCCGACCATTTGCCGTTGGCGAGCGTGCTGTTGCCGCCTTCGGGCAGCACCACGTCAAAATCCAGATAGTTGGCAGTGCGCACGGTGCTTTCGATGCAGTATTCGGTCATCATGCCGACGACAATCAGGCGGCGGATGTTGTTTTGGTGCAGGTAGTCCAGCAAATCCGTGCCTTTGAAGGCGCTGCTGTATTGTTTGTCGATAATGCGCTCACCCGGTTGCGGGGCGATGCGCGCGGCAATCTGCCAGCCGGGGCTGCCGGGCTTGAGCTGCGGGTCGTTTTCATCGCCGTGGCGCACGTAAATTACTGTGCGGCCGTGGGCGCGGGCGGTGGCCAACAGCTGCCCGATGACGGCGAGCATTTCTTCGGCGCGGTAAGGCTGCATATCAAGTAGCGACTGCTGGGTGTCGATCACCAGGAGGGCGGTTTTCATGAGGGGTTCCTTTTGGATTGGGATTGTCTGAACCGGGGTTTCCACAGCGGGAAACGCGACGGCTTCGGGCGGCGCTTTTTCGCGGGACGGGGTTATGGGCGGAAATCCGCCTGCCAGCGCCACGGCAGGGCAAGGGCGATGAGATTGAGCAGGCCGATGCTGAACGGGTTGGGGTAGAGGAAGATGCCGTACGGGTGGCCGTGCAGACCGTCGTAGGCGGTGATTTTCAGCGGGATGAAGCCGGTGAGCCAGCCGGTGAAGCAGGCGAGGTTGAGCGCGAGCAGCAGCCAGCCGAACGGGCGGACGCGCAGCGGCGGTTGCCACGCACCGGGCGTGGGCGGGGTGCCGTCGCAGGCGGCGTTGGCAGTCGCGGCGATGTCGCAGATGGCCGCGTAGTCGCACAGACGCTTGGTGTTGATGCAGCGGTGGCTGCGCGCCAAAGTGAAGTCGCAGATATGGAATTGCAGTTGTTCCGGGAAAATGCCGTATTCGGCAACGGCATGGACGCCCAGCAATTCCTGCCAGACGATGTGGCAGTTGCGCGCGCCGCTGTAGAGTTTGCCGCCCGTAATACGTTCAGCGCCAAAGCGCCTGTAGGCGGGGTAATCGGCGGGCAGGTCGGCCAGACTGCGCTGGCGCGGATTGGCGAGGGCGAAACGCAGGCCGTAGCGGTCGGCGCTGGCAAAGGGTTCGGCGGGCGCGAGGAAACCGTGACGGAAATTGCGCCACAGGACGCGCAGCACCAGCGCCATCAGAATGAGGTCAAGCAGCGCCCAGCCGGGATGCGCCAAATACCAGCGCGGCGCGGTTGCGGTCGTGCTGGTCAGCAGGAACAGGGCAAGCAGCAGCCAGAAATAGAGGCGAATGTTGCAACTGCGCACGACGCGCGGGTGTTTGTACCAGTAACGCGTGTTTTCCGCCTCCGGCGGTGGTGCGGGCGGGGCGGGCAGGTCGCCGCGGTACGCCTGGCGGCGGTAGTCGGCAAAGCTATGGAGACCGTGATGCAGGCCGTAGAGGATGAGCGCGGCGCAGATGCCGGTGAAGAAGGTCATGGCAGCGTTGCTCAAGAGTGCCAGCAGCGGCAGGGCGAGGGCGGTGGCGAGGTTGAGCGCGAGCAGCAGCCAGCCGAACGGGCGGATGTGCGGCGGGGCTTGGGTACTACTGGCGGCGAGTTCGGCGAGGTCGGCGGCAAATGCTTCGCGGTGTATCTGCTCCAGCTCGGCGGCAATGGTGCGGTCGGCGGCGATGTATGCGGGCAGCGGTTCGGTGTGGCCGTGCAGGCGGCTGAGGGCAAGGTAGAGGTCGTGGTTGTCTTCTTCGTCCAGCACCGGGGCGGTACGGATGTATAGCCATCCCCCCAAAGCCTCATACTCTCTTCGGCGGCGCGCCTTGTCTGAGGCTTTGGGGGTATCGCTATATTCGCTGTTGCCGTCGCGGTATTTGAGGACGAGCTGTTGCGGGTCATAACGGAAATCGACGTCTTGCAGTTCCGGCCAGTACCGTTGCCAGTTGAGGCGGCCTCCGCCGAGGTGGCCGGCGGGACGGGCGCGGGCGAGGGCGAGACCGTCGTGGTCAATGCGCGCCACCGGTGCTTTCGCGCCGATGAAGGCGTTGCCGATTTCACGCCCGGCCAGCGCGACGAGGACGGGCAGGAATACGGCGGCGGGCAGCGCGAGTGTCAGGGACGCGCCGCACACGAGGATGATGGCACAGAGGGTGGCAGGGATGAGCAGCCAGAAACAGCGGCGGTTGGCGTGCTGGATAAGACGCGGGTGTTTGTACCAGTAAAGGGCAGGGCGGTCGGACATGGGGCAAATGGTTAGTGTGGATGGCTATTTTTCAAAGTGTGGGTGGAGGCGGGTGCGGTGCCAGTTTCAGGTATCGGGATGGAAGCCGATGATTTGCAATGCCGGAATATCGTTATCCGTCCAGCTGATACCGCGCCGGTTTTTGTCCAGAAATGCTTGTGGCAAGCTGCGTATCGGGTTGCCGCTTATATCGAGATGGCTTAATTCTTCTGCCAATGCTTCACTCTCAGGCGGAAATTCGCTGATCAGGTTTCCGGCCAAATAAAGTCCATACAGTTCTTTTAAGCGGGCTATGCCGGGTGGCAGTGCAGTAAGTTGAGTGTACTCCAAATGAAGCGACCGCAATCCGCTTAATGCCAGGATTTCTTCAGGGAAACGGGATAAGGGATTGTGGGTGTATTTCAGTTTTTTCAGTCCGGCCAGTTTGCCTATTTCCTGCGGAAAAATGTCAAATTCGCAGCATGATAAATCCAGTTGTTCTAGCCCTTGTAGTGTTGCAAATGTTTCAGGCAGTTGTTGCAACGGATTGTTTGACAGCAGCAGGGTTTTCAGTTTTTGCAGTGCGCCTGTTTCTGCGGGCAGGTTTTGTAACTGTGCATCGCATATCTCCAGCTCCTGCAAGGCGGCAAGTCCGGCAATGCCTGCGGGTAACCGGGAAATGTTGGTATTGTTCAGCGTCAGTTTTTCCAGTTTTTTGAGCTGGCCAATTTCGTCCGGCAATGTGACCAGCGGGGTATTATCCAGGCATAGTTGCTGTAGCGCGTGCAGTTGGCCGATGCTTGTTGGCAAGGTTTTTAACCGGGTATTTTCAAGGTCGAGCGCTTGCAGGTGTTGTAATTGGCCAATTTCGTCCGGCAGTTTTTCGAGCGGGGTATTTTTGAGTTTTAATTCACATAAATTTGTCAATTTTCCGATCGCTGCAGGCAGGGTTTTCAACCGGGTTTCCCGCAAATCCAGTTTCCATAGTTGGGTGAGCTGCGCCATTTCGTCCGGCAGTTTTTCCAGCGGGGTATTGGTAAGTTCCAGCTCCTGCAGGCCGGCCAGCCCGCCAATGACTGCGGGTAGTCCGTTTAATCGGGTTTCCCGCAAATCCAGTTTGCATAATCGAGTAAGTTGCGCCATTTCGTCCGGCAATTTTTTCAGCGGATTTCTGAGCAGCAAAAGTTCTTCCAGATTCGCGAGCCGTCCGATTTCTTTCGGCAGTGTGGTAAATTCGCAGTCATTGATATGCAGGGAACGCAGATTTTTCAGCTTGGCGATTTCTGGCGGCAGTGTGCTGATTTGGGTCATATTGAGCTGGAGTTCTTGCAGGGATTGCAGTTCGCCAATTTCGGCTGGAAGACGGTTCAACCATTGTTTGGGTCTGTCTTTGTCGCCCAACTGAAGCGTCCACAAATAGCCGAACAGATCTCCGGCAAAGATGGTGATTTTCCGCAGCTTTCGGCATTGCGCAATTTCTGGCGGCAGGGTTTCGATGCGCCAGCCGCCCACCCACAGTTCTTCCAGGTTTTCAAAGCGGGCGATTTCCGCCGGGACGATGCTGATGGTGTAATCGGAGATGGCGCATCTGCGTACCCGCTGGTAATCCCCGGTGGTCAGTTTGCGCAGGTCGTTGGCGATGTCGTCCAGTTCAATGGCGGCAGGGTCTGTTTCCCAGCGGTAGATGTATTTGCTCATGAGTGTCTCCTGACGGGTTGGTTTTTCGGGCAATGTGCAAGGTATGCGCTGTAAGGCGGCTATGCGGATGGTGATGGCTTCGCCGGACCGCTCCTGCGCGCCGTTTTTTGGGCGGATACGGTTATGAAAACACCCGCCGGGGCGGGTGTCTGTGTCAGGTAGTGGTGAACTGGCCGTAGGCGCGGATTTTTTCTTGTCGCTTTTGCAGCCGTTCGGCGCTGTCGAGTGCTTCGAGGGTTTCGAGTTCGCGGGCGAGGGTATCGCGCAGGGTCTGCGCCATCGCCGCCTTGTCGCGGTGTGCGCCGCCCAGGGGTTCGGCGATGACGGCGTCTATCAGGCCGAGTTTTTCCAGTTTGCCTGATGTCACCTGCATGATTTCTGCCGCTTCCGCCGCTTTTTCGGCGCTGTGCCAGAGGATAGAGGCGCAGCCTTCTGGTGAGATGACGGAGTACATGCTGTATTGCAGCATCAGCACGCGGTCGGCAACGCCGATGGCGAGTGCGCCGCCGCTGCCGCCTTCGCCGATGACCACGGCAATGGTCGGGATGTCCAGTTTGCTCATCTCGTAGAGGTTGCGCGCGATGGCTTCGGACTGGCCGCGTTCTTCGGCGCCGATGCCGGGGTAGGCGCCGGGGGTGTCGATGAAGGTGATGAGCGGCAGGCGGAAGCGTTCGGCCAGTTTCATCAGCCGCAGCGCCTTGCGGTAGCCTTCGGGGCGGGGCATGCCGAAGTTGCGCCGCACTTTTTCTTTGGTGTCGCGGCCTTTTTCGTGGCCGATAATCATCACCGGGCGGTCGTTCAGCCGTGCCAGTCCGCCGACGATGGCGTGGTCGTCGCCGTAGTGGCGGTCGCCGTGCAGCTCGCGGTAATCGGTGAAGGCGGCCTTGATGTAGTCCAGGGTGTAGGGGCGCTGCGGGTGCCGCGCCAGTTGGGCGATTTGCCAGTCGTTGAGGCCGGCGAAGATGTTTTCGGTGAGGGTTTTGGTTTTGGTTTCGAGGCGGCTGATTTCGTCGCCGAGGTCAACTTCGGTCTGGCTGCTGAATTGGCGCAGTTCGGCGAGTTTGTATTCGAGTTCGGCGATGGGTTGTTCAAATTCGAGGTAGTTGGGGTTCATGCGTCAGCTCATGGTCAGTTCGGCTTCCAGTGCCATCAGGTTGGGGAGGACGATACGTTTGCCGTCTTCGTGCCCGGCGAGGGTGACGTAGCGCGAGATGTAGCGGTGGCTGCCTTTGCCCAGCGGGCGGATGTCGTCTTCGCTGGCGTTCATGATCAGCGGTTCGCCGTGCGCAAGGATAGCATATTGGCGGTAGCGCCCTTGCGGGTTGACGGCGTTGACGAGTACGGTGCGGTAGTTGCTGCGGTCTTCGTCTTTGCGTTCGGCGAGCGGTTTGTTGCTGAAGTAGTCCACCAGCGGGATTTTGTCGTTCTGGATGAGCAGGCCGCCGATGATGTATTCGCTGCCGCTGTCAATGAGCAGCGGCGGCGCGTAAGGGAAGACGTGCGCGATGAGTTCGGCCGGCAGGATGAGGTAGTCCTGCGCGGTCGGCACGAGCATGATGTTGATTTGGTTCATTTAGAGTTCTCCCCGTTTTTTCAGCAGGTGCTCCAGGGTCTGGATGAGGACTTCTTCGCTGTAGGGTTTGCCGAGGTAGCCCTGGACGCCGATGGCGTCCGCGCGTTCGCGGTGTTTGTCGCCGGTGCGCGAGGTGATCATCACGATCGGCACGTCGCTGACGGCGCTGCTGTTGCGGACGTGGCTGGCAAATTCAAAGCCGTCCATGCGCGGCATTTCGATGTCGAGCAGGATGATGTCCGGGGTGAAGTTCGCCAGCACTTCGATGGCGTCGAGGCCGTCTTTGGCGGTGGCGACGTTGTAGTGGTGGCGTTCGAGCAGGCGCGTGCTGACTTTGCGCATGGTGACGGAGTCGTCCACCACGAGGACGTTCGGGATGCGCGCTTCTTCGGCGGCGGCGACTTCGTCGTGGATGGGCGTCAGGTTGGCGATGCGGCGAGACAAATCGAGCAGTTCGAGTACCGGCACGACGCGGCCATCGCCAAGGATGGTGGCACCGGAGATGCCGGGGATGTTCAGCACTTGCCGGTTGACGTTTTTGACGATGATTTCGAGGCGGTTGAGGATGCGGTCCACGTGGAAGGCGACTGGTTCGCCGCCTGCGTTGATGAACAGCACCGGCGCGCTTTGTTCTTCCACGGCGAAGGTGTACTGCTCCGGTTTGAAGTAGGCGCCGAGGATGTACTGGCGGTAGTCCTGGTCGTTGTAGTGCTGGTACACGGTTTCGCCGTCGAAGCTGCGTTGCAGGCTGTCGCGGTCCACCTGGCTGATGGCGGCGATGGAGGACATCGGCGCGGCGAAGGTTTGTCCGGCGATTTCAACGAGCAGTACTTCGGCGATACTCATCGAGAACGGCATACTCAGCGTGAACTGGGTGCCTTTGCCGCGCAGCGAATACACGCCAATCTGGCCACGGCGCTGTTTGACCATTTCGTTGACCACGTCCATGCCGACGCCGCGCCCGGCCAGTTGCGACAGGGATTCGGCGGTGGAGAAGCCGGAGCGCAAGATGAGGGTGCTGAGGTAGGCTTCGTCGTGGGCGCGTTCGGGGTCGAGCAGGCCTTTGGCTTCGGCTTTTTCGCGGATGCGGTCGTAGTTCAGCCCCTGGCCGTCGTCGATGAGATCCACCGAGAGTTCGGCAGCGTGGACGGAGACGACCAGTTTGATGGTGCCGGTTTCGGGTTTGCCTGCGGCAAGCCGCTCTTCCGGTTTTTCGATGCCGTGCGCGAGCGAGTTGCGGATCATGTGTTCCAGCGCGGGCAGGATGTCTTCGAGCAGGCGGCGTTCGACTTCAACGTCGCCGCCTTCGAGGACGAAGTTGACGTCTTTGCCGACGCTTTTCGCGGTCTGTTTGACCAGGCGACGCAGGCGCGCTTCGTGGACGTCAAACCGCATCAGCTGCGTGGTGAGGAGGTGATCCTGGATGCCACGCTGGATGATGCCCTGCTGCGTCGAGAGGTTGCGCAGGATGATGTTGTCCTGGCTCAGCGTGTCTTGCAGGTTCTTGAGGTCGTCGATGGCCTCGGAGATTTGTCGCGACAACTGCTGGATTTCGGTGAAGCGGTCCATTTCCAGCGGGTCGAAGTGGGTGTCGTCTTCGCCCTGCTGTTCACGGCGGTAGAGCAGTTGCGCTTCGGTTTCGCCGTCAAGGCGGCGCATTTGTTCGGCGATGCGGGCGGCGACGCGGGTCAGTTCGTTGAGGTTGAACTCTGCTTCGCTGATGACGTTTTCCATGCGTGAGCGCATGATGGCGGTCTCGCCGGTCATCGCGATCATTTCGTCGAGCAGTTGCGCATCGACGCGGACGTAACGCGGCAGGTTGTCGGCGTTGGCGCTGTCTTTGTCTTTCGCGGCTTCGGGTTTTTTCTCTTCTTTTTTCTCTGGCTGTTCGTTGCCGTATTCGATGACGGATTCGACGCCTTCCGGTTTGCCGTCAAAGCCTTTGTCTTTGGCCTTGTCGTGTGCGTCGTGCGCCTGTTCCGCCGGACGGTCATCGTGATGCGGCGCATCGTGGTGATGGTCGTCGTGCGGATGCGCCTCATGCGCGGCGGCGGGGGCATGGCTGTCGCCCGCGCCTGCACTGGCGGCACTTTCGGCGTGCGCGGCATGGTCGCTGTGTGCGGCGCTGCTGCTGGTGGATGCGGCGGCAGGTTCGCTGGCGGGCGTGCTGCTGGCCGGGGCGGGCGGGGCGCTGAAGGCGCTGCTGTCGCCACCGCTGTGGGCAGGGGCTTCGCGGGTGTCGGCGGCATCGGTCATGCTTTCGTCGCCCGATGGCTGCGCTGCGGCGTCCGCCGCTTCGCCTGCGGGCTGCTGCGGCTGTTCCGCGTTTTCCGGGGCGGTGTCGCCGCTTTCCGCTGCCGTATCGGCGTTGTCGCCCGCTTTTTGTGATGGCGGGCGGTACACGCCGCTGTCGGCAAAGGTCTTCAGCGATTCGTTTACTTCCAGCGCCGGTTGTGGCATTTCGTGGCGCAAGACGCTGTCGAGCATATCGTAGTGGGCGTCGAGGCCGAAGTGGAGCAAGGTTTTCGCTTGGCGCACTTTGCTCTCGGCCAGCTCCGGCACTTTGTCGATGACGGATTCCATCAGGTGCGCGGTGTCGCCGATGGCGGTGAAGCCGACGAGGCGCGCGCCCCCCTTGAGGGTGTGCATGGTGCGCTGTAGCTCTTCCACCACTTCTTTTTTGCTGAAGTCGTCTTCGAGCAACTGGCTGGTGGTTTGCAGCAGCTCCTGCGCTTCGTCGGTGAAGATGTCCACCAGCACCGGGTCGATGTTGTCGTCGAAGTCGGTGGCAATCGGCACTTCCTCCACCACCGGCTCTTCCACCGGCGGCGCGTTTTCTGCCGCTTCAGCCTGCTGTTGTTGCGCGATACGCGCCGCTTCGGCTTCTTCGGCCACGTCCGGGTAGGGCAGCGGCTGGTTGAGGTAGCTGTGGATGTTGTTGAGGATGTAGGGGTCGGTCTGCGGCAGGTAGCCGTCGCGGACAGAGTCCAGCATCAGCATTCCTTGCCACATCGCGCCAACGAGGATGCTGGTCGCCTTGCTGCTCGGCTCGGCCTGGCCGTTGACGATGCCGTCAATCAGCGATTCCACGCCGTGAGTGAGGTCGCCGATGGCGTTGTAACCGGCCATGCGCGCGCTGCCCTTGAGGGTGTGCATATCGCGACGGATGGCGTCGAGACGGCTCAACTGGCTGCGGTTTTCGTCCCAGCGCTCGGCTTCTTCCTGACTGTGGGCGAAGAGCGACATCGCTTCGTCAATGAAGGTTTCCGCCAGCATGGTGTTGGCGTTCGGGTCTTCGACCAGCTCGCTGCCAAGCGGGTCGCCGCTGTAGGGCATGGAGGCCGGGTCACCGTTCCATTTGCTGCCGCCCAGCTCGCGCCGCGCGTTCAGCAACGAGTTGATGGCTTCGATGGCGTCGTCTTCGTTGCCTTCTTCTTCGTAGTTTTCGATGAGGTTGGCGCTTTGGCGCAGCACGGCGGCGCAACTGAGGCTGACCGGCGTGCCTTCCTGTTTGTGGGTGAGCAGCAGTTGTTCGATGGAATCAAGCAGGCGCCAGACCCACGGCGGGGCGGCGTCGCTGTCAATGCTGTCTTCAATGTCATAAACGGCGTCAATCAGGTCGTCAACCAGCTCCGGCGATTCGGTTTTGTCCGCCATTTGCGACAGGGTGTCGAACTGGTCCACCGCACGCAGGAATCCGGCGCGGCTGGCGGCGGCGCTGCTTTCGCTGCTTTTTTCCTGGTTGATGGCGTTTTCCAGCCCCGGATGTTGCGCGAGCGAGGCCAGCTCCTGGCTCAGCCGCTCTGCCGGATTGGCACGACGCGGCATATTGGCGAGGATGTTGTTCAGGTCGCCAATGGAAACGGCTCCGGCGACGGCTTGCGTCGGTTTGCCCGCGGCGCTGCCACCCAGCGGACGGCCGGCGAACGATACCGGAACGTCAACGATGTCGGCGTCATTGAGCGGCGGATGGTCGCCGGGGACGGTGGCGGTGTCGATGAAGCCACCCTCGCCGGTCGCCGCATCGGCGGGCAGGTTTTCGGGATAGACTTCGGCGTCGCCCGCCGCCTGTTCGCCTGCCGGGATGTCAAAGAATCCGGCATCGACCACTTCCGGCGTGGCATCAACGAATCCGCTCTGGTCGCCGTGAGCAGGCATTGCCGCGTCGGCAGATACTGCGTCGTCCGGCGACAGCACTGCTTTGACCAGCGTCGCCGGCGGTTCGGTTTGCAGCCCGGCGTCGGCAAAGACCTGCGCCACCTGTTCCGGGGCAAAGCCCTGTACCGCCAGCGAATCGCCCAGATGCTGCTGCACCGCGGCAATCGCCGCCGGTTCCTGCGGCAGGCCGTTTTGCTGCCAGTGGCGTTGCAGGGTCGCGGCGAGTGCGGCCTGGGTGTCGGCGTCGCCATCCTGCAAGCCGCGGCGCAGCATACCGAGCAGGCGGTTGTACACCTCCGGCGGAAATTCCTCCGGCAACACCGCCGGCCCCGCCGCCTTCTCCGCGGCGCGACCCAAAATCGCTTCTATCGTCGCCGCATCCACCTTGTCGCCCAGCGATGCGCTGATGCGCGCGGCAACCGTGGCGCGGGTCGCTTCGTTATAGATGGAATCGGTTTCCTTCCATTGCGCGCCGATGCTGGCGGCAAGCATTTCCTGGGCGACGGCACTGTCGCTATGCGCAGCGGTAAGACCGGCGTGCAGCGTTTGCAGCATCTCGCTGTAGGCTTCGTGCTCAACCCCGGCGGGCAGGGCGGCGGCCTGCACCGCAGCGCGATTGAGGATACCTTCGACCGTCGCGGTATCCACTTCACCACCGAGGGCAGCGCTGATTTGTTGGGCGACGGCGGCACGGGCAGCCGCATCCTGCAACGAATACGGTTCCTCCCATTGCGCGGCGAGCATCGTTGCCAGCGAATCCAGCGCGGCCTCATCGCCCTGGGCTGCGACAAGGTCAGTACGCACCGTTTGCAGCATTTCACCGTAGGCTTCGTGTTTGACGCCTGCGGGCAGCGCGGCGGCCTGCACGGCGGCGCGATTCAAAATGCCTTCGATGGTGGCGGCATCCGCTTCACCACCGAGGGCGGCGCTGATTTGTTGCGCCACGGCAGCGCGGGTGCTGGCGTCTTGCAATGAATGCTGTTCTTGCCATTGCGCGCCGATGGTGGCGGCGAGCGCTTCGGCGGCGGCTTCGTTGTGTTGCGCTTCGCCAATGCCGGCACGCAGCGTTTGCAGCATCGCGCCATAGGCTTCGTGTTTGACGCCTGCGGGCAGCGCGGCGGCTTGCACGGCGGCACGGTTCAAGATGCCTTCAACCGTGGCGGCATC
>NZ_DBHKZK010000044.1:0-15578 GCF_057314735.1 Cardiobacterium sp. | reverse complement strand
GCGGCGCTGATTTGTTGCGCCACGGCAGCGCGGGTGCTGGCGTCTTGCAATGAATGCTGTTCTTGCCATTGCGCGCCGATGGTGGCGGCAAGCGCTTCGGCAGCAGCTTCGTTACCTTGTGCATTGGCAATGCCCGCGCGCAGCGTTTGCAACATCGCGCCGTAGGCTTCGTGTTTGACGCCTTGCGGCAGCGCGGCAGCCTGAACGGCAGCGCGATTCAAAATGCCTTCGACGGTTGCGGCATCCGCTTCACCGCCGAGGGCGGCGCTGATTTGTTGCGCCACGGCAGCACGGGTGCTGGCGTCTTGCAGCGAGTGTTGTTCTTGCCATTGTGCGCCGATGGTGGCAGCAAGCGCTTCGGCAGCGGCTTCGTCGCTTTGTGCAGCACCAATTCCGGCGTGCAGCGTTTGCAGCATTTCGCCGTAGGCTTCGTGTTTGACGCCCTCCGGCAGCGCAGCAGCCTGAACGGCAGCGCGATTCAAAATGCCTTCAACCGTGGCGGCATCCGCTTCACCACCCAATGCGGCGCTGATGCGTGCGGCAACCGTTGCCCGCGCAGCGGGGTCTTGCAGACTGTACGGTTCCGCCCATTGCGCGCCGATGGTGGCGGCAAGCGCTTCGGCAGCGGCTTCATTGTGTTGCGCTTCACCAATGCCTGCGCGCAGCGTTTGCAGCATCGCGCCATAGGCTTCGTGTTTGACGCCTTGCGGCAGCGCAGCAGCCTGAACGGCAGCACGGTTCAAAATGCCTTCGACGGTCGCGGCATCGGCTTCGCCGCCCAATGCGGCGCTGATTTGTTGCGCCACGGCAGCGCGGGTGCTGGCGTCTTGCAATGAATGCTGTTCTTGCCATTGCGCGCCGATGGTGGCGGCGAGCGCTTCGGCGGCGGCTTCGTTGTGTTGCGCTTCGCCAATGCCGGCACGCAGCGTTTGCAGCATCGCGCCATAGGCTTCGTGTTTGACGCCTGCGGGCAGCGCGGCGGCTTGCACGGCGGCACGGTTCAAGATGCCTTCAACCGTGGCGGCATCAGCTTCATCGCCGAGGGCGGCGCTGATTTGTTGCGCCACGGCAGCACGGGTGTCCGCGTCTTGCAGGCTGTGTTGTTCCTGCCATTGCGCGCCGATGGTAGCAGCAAGCGCCTCGGCAGCGGCGTTGTCGCCTTGTGCGGCAGCCAGTCCGCCACTGAGGGTTTGCAGCATCGCGCCGTAGGATTCGGGGCGGACGCCTGCGGGCAAGGCCGCCGGTGCGGGTTGTTGTCCGGCGACTTTGGCGGCGACGCGGTCAAGAATGGCTTCAACGGCGGCGGCGTCGGTTTCGCCTGCGCCACCGAGGGCGGCGATGACACGCTGCGCGATGGCGTCGCGGGTTGCTTCGTCTTGCAGGCGGTTGTCCGCTTGCAATTGGCTGCTGATGCTGGCGGCGATGGCGTCTTGCGCGGCGTCGCTCTGCGCTTCGCCCATGCGGCTGCGCAGGGTTTCAAGCAGGTGTTCGTAGTCGGCGGGGTTGAGGCCTGCCGGGGTTTCGCGCGCTTTTTCGGCGGCGCGGTTCAGCACGGCTTCGACCAGCGCCGCGTTTTCGTGGCCGTCGCCACCCAATACTGCCGCCATTTGTTCGGCGACGGCGGCGCGGACGGCGCTGTCTTGCAGGCTGTTCTGGTTCTGCCACTGGTTGCCGATGGCGGTGGCGAGCATTTCCTGGATGTCGGCGCTGGAGGCGTTGTCCAGACTGGCGCGCAGGGTGTCCATCATCACGCCGTAGGAGTCCTGGCGTACGCCTTCGGGCAGGACGCTCGGCACGCGGTGCGGCACCTGGGCAAGCATCGCGTCCAGTACGTTTTCGTCAACGGTGCCTTCGCTGGCGAGCGCCGCTTTCAGGTGGGCGATGATGTCGTCGCGGGTTTCGCCTTCGGTGGCGATGCCCTGTTGCAGCCATTGGCGGCTGATGCTGTCGGAGAGTACCGCCTGCATATCTTCGTCGGCACCGGTGGCGAGGCCGCGGCGCAGGGTGCTGAGCATCCGGTTGTAGGCCTGTTCGCTGATGCCGTGCGGGGTTTCGTGTTGCGGTACGCCGGGAGCAACTGGCGCGGTGAGGCCGGGTTGTACCGGGACGGCGGCATCACCGGCAGCATTCGCCTGGGCAAGGATGTCGGCGACCCATTGTGCCTGCGCCCCGCCTTCACGCTGGAAGCTGGCGAGCAGGCTTTGTGCCATCGCTTCGCGCAGCGCCGGGTCGTCGGCAACGCTTTGTTGCCATTGGCGGCGAATGGTTTCGGCCAGCGCCGCCTGCATATCGGCATCCGGCTCACCCATGCGCAGACCGCGTTGCAGGGTGCGCAGCGCCTTGTCGTAGCTTTCTTCGCCGCTGAAATCGGCGGGGGCTGCGGATGCGATTGCGGTTTCTTGTGCGGAAACGCTGTCGTCGGCAAGGCTGATAGCGGGCGCTTCCGCCGAAACGGTTTCGGCGGGCGCGCGGGTTTCGTCATCGCTGGCGAGGCTGATTGCCGCGCTGCTGTCGCCTGTGCTTTCGGCGCTTGCGGTGAATGAAGCGGTGGCGGTGTCGTGGGCGTCGTCGTCGCTGGCGAGGCTGATGGCCGCGTTGCTGTCGCCTGTTGTCTCGGCGGTTGCGGTGAATGAAGCGGCGGCGTGGGTTTCCGCCTCGCCGCTGTCCGTAGTGAGGGCGATGGCGGGTGCTTCGGCCGCGCTGGCAGGTTCGTCGGCAAGGGTAATGTCGTCAAAGGCCGACCAGTCTTCGCTGGCTGGCGCCGCGCTTTCTCCCGCCGGTACGGCTGCGGTAGCGGCAGGTGCGGTACCGGCACCGCTGTCGGAAAGGCGCAGTTGGCGCGACAGGGCGTCCAGCGCGTCCTGTTCGCTTTGCGGCGCGTCCATCAGCGACAGGCGTACCCGTTCGGCGACCAGCGCCTGTTGCAGCAACGCGCCTTTGTGCTCGACGAACTCGTCCTGTTGTTGCAGTACGTTGAGCAGGGAAATGGCATCGCCGACGGTGTCGCGCACCAGCGAGTTGGCGGCAAAGTCTTTTTCAATGACGCGGTTGAGCAGTTGTTCGTGCTGCCAGGCAAATTCGCCCAGCGCCTCGTAACCGACGGTGCGCCCGGAGCCTTTCAGGGTGTGGAAGGCGCGGCGGATGTCGGTGGTGAGCTGCGGGTCGGCGGTATTTTCGTGCCACTGCGGGTAGGCGTCGTTCATGGTGGCGACGATTTCGCCCAGTTCTTCGTTGAAGAACTCGCGGATTTCTTCGTCCATGACTGCATCGGCATGGCTGCCGACAAAGCTCGCCTTCTCGGCGGGGATGTCGAGTTTTTCCAAATCGGTGAGGGATTTGTCCGCGAAATAGGGAACGCCCACCACGGCACCTCGCCCGCCGGATGCTGCGGTATCGCTGGCAGCAGCGACGGTAATGGCGGCGGGTTCTTCGCGGGTATCGGCGCGGTCTGCGTCCGCGTGCGGTTGTTCTGCGGCGTCGGTTGCCGCAACTTCGCTGTTGTCTGTTGCAGTTTCGTGTGTCGCAGAAGTTGCGGCTTCTTCTGCCGGAGTAGCTGTTGCGCCATGTGCGCTTGCACCGGCATCTGTGGCTCCCGTAGCGGTCGCGGTTGTTTCATCTGCTTCGCGGGCAGCCGCTTCGCCTGTCGGAATTGGGCTTTCGGATGCGGGGGCAACTGCTCCCGTATCTGACGCTGTCGCAGCGGTTTCGCTCGCCGGGGCGGGCGCGGCAGTTGCAGCTGGTTGCGCGACAGGGGTTGCGGGCGCTACCGCCGGAGCGGCGGCGCTTGCAGCGGCATTTGCGGCACCGGCTGCCGCAACGCCACCTACCATGGCCGCTGCGGCAGCATCATTGCTGCTGCGCACCGGCACGGCACCGGCGTTTTCTTGTGCGTGTTGGGCGAATCCGAGGGTGGATTGCGGCGCGGCGGCTGTTGCCGTGTGGCTGGCGAGCGTGACCGGCGTCGGTTCCGGTTTTACTTCTGCCGGGATTTCTTCTTCCAAATCTTCCAATACGGAGAAATCGTCGGCGAGTACTTCCAGTCCCGCGCCCAAAACGTCCTTGAATTCCTGGATGTCACCAGTATTTTCCGCATCATCTTCCGTTTCCGGCGGCGCCATGTTGGCAAGTTCGACGAACAGGGCTTTTGCCTTGGCACTGGCGGGGCTGATTTTTTCGATATTGCCCACCGCTTCTTTCAGGAAAGCGACGTCTTGCAGGGATACCTTGCCGGATTCTGCCAAGTCGTCAAACAGGTATTCGACTGCGACCAGTGCATCAATAACCGGCACATAGGTTTTGGCAAGGGTTTGCTCATTCTGCGTGGTAAATTCGGCAAACAGCAGCGCCAATTGTTGCAGTTGGGCAGACAGCTCTTTCAATCCGACCAAAGCGGTCACGGCGCTGTAATGCACCAACTGTTTTGTTGCTTCATGCCACGGCTGTTCCGCCTTGACCGTCTCGACTTGCAAAACTTCCTTGCGCAAGGATTCAAAAAATTGTTTGCCAACTGCACCGGTATCGCGCACCAGTTTTTTGATTTCCAGTTGGCGCGAATGTTCCACCTGCGCCTGCAGGGCTTCCGCATAATTATTGGCGGTTTTGCCCGTGCTGTCTTCCTGCAATTGTTTCAGCGTTTCCTGCACCAGAATCAGGGCTTCGGCCACTTCAATCCATTGGGCGTCCGTCAGCGATTCGCCCAGTTTTTGATTGACCTGGGCCAATAATAATTGTGGTGTTTTGAGTTCGAGGAGTTCAAACAGGTGAATCAGATCTTCATTCTGCCCGGCAATCCCTTCTGCATTGAAAGGTGCCTCCGGATTGCGAATATGCTGCTCAATCTGGTTACGCGCGACTTCAATAATCTTGTTGACTTCGTTTGCCAGTGCCTGATAGGTTTCGCGGCTAATGAACGGTTGCGTCGTGACCTGGATTTTTTCACCACCGGCAAGCAGGGTTTTGACGGCTGCCGTCGCCTGCATGACCGATTGTTTTTGCGTGTCGCTGATATGATCCAGTCGTTCGATGTAATCGGCGAGCACCAATAGCCCGGAGGCAATTTCTGCACCCTTGTCGGCAAACGAGGCGTTTACGCCGTGTTCGTTGACGCCCTGGTCCAAACTTTCCACACCGGCAACAATAGCCTCGGCCAAGGCGACCGCTTCTTCCTGTTCCATCAGCGACAGGCCGCCGCTGATTTCTGCCATGCTTTCGCGCAAGGCGTCCACGCCCCCGGATTCGGGACGCTCCAGCCATTCGATGAGTTGCCGTTTTATGGTGGCGATATTGCGCGCCATTTCAGTCTGGACGCGCGCCAATAGTTGATTGCCTAATTCACTTGCCATGAAAACTCCTGTACCTGATTCGGCACGAATGCCAAATCCTGTTTGTTTTTGATTAATATCCTACCGGCAGTTTGAAGCCCGATACGGAGTTTTTCAGTTCTTGCGAGAGTACGCTCAGGTTTTCGATGGAGTCGGAGGTCTTAATGACGTTCTCGGTCGTCGTGACTGCCATCTGGTTAATCTGCGACATATCGCTCGCGATATTTTCCGCCATGGTGGAAACTTTTCGGGTGGATTCGGAAACCCGTTCAATCAGCGAGGCGAGCGAGGTGGAGACGTCTTCAATTTTGCTGAGTGCCGTACCCGCTTCTTCTGCAATATTTGCCCCGTCAACGACTTCCTTGGTGGAGCGTTCCATCGAGGCGACTGCCGCATTGGTATCGTTCTGGATGGTTTTAACCAGTCCTTCAATCCGCTTGGTTGCATTGGAGGAGCGCTCGGCGAGGCGTTGTACTTCGTCGGCAACGACGGCAAAACCGCGTCCCGCTTCCCCGGCGGAGTTCGCCTGAATGGCAGCATTGAGTGCAAGGATGTTGGTCTGGTCGGCTATGCTTTTGATGATTTCAACGATATTGCCGATTTCTTGCGAGCTTTCGCCCAAACGTTTGATAAGGGTGCGGGTTTCCTGAATGTTGCCACGGATGTTGTTCATGCCGTTAATGGTATTGCGTACCTGTTGTGCCCCTTCACGCGCGATACTGACGGAATTGCGCGCGATTTCGGCAGAGTCAGCAGTACTCATCGCAACGCGGTCGAGTGAACGCACCATGTCGCTGATGATTTTGGCGATGGAGTGAATTTTCTGCGCCTGTTCGGTGGAAGAGGTCTGCATTTGTTCGGCAATCAGGCGGGTACTGTTGGATGCGTTCGATACCTGGGTTGAGGTGCGGTTAATGGTACCGACCAGTTCGCGCATAGATTCGATGGCGTAATTGACGGAATCAGCAATCGCCCCGGTGAAGTCCTCGGTCACTTGTGCTTCTACCGTCAAGTCACCATTGGAGAATTCGGCCAGTTCATCCATCAGGCGCAGAATGGCGTCCTGGTCGCGTTTGGCGCGAAATTCGGCTTCGGTAGAAACATTCTGGATTTTGGAGTATTGCTCGCCAACGAATTGGTACCAAAGGAAACCGGCGGCACCGGTAAGGACGACCATTAACGGTAATACGAGGTTTAGCATAACGCTATTGGTGAACAATAATGCCAGACTAATTAATGCCAGCAGGCCGACAACGGCGGAGGTTGCAATGGCAGGGACGTAAAATTTGCTGCCGCTGCCTTTGGCAACATTCACCCGATTTTTTGAACTTAACATAAATCACCCGTTTATTTATTGTACGTTTTGAATGAATGAGGTATCTGTTACCAGATTTTTCAAATCAATGCGCAACCATTGAAGTCCATCCATGGCGGCTTGGCCATCAAGCCAACTGCGCGTGGACTGGTAGGAAGATACTTCACAGGAGCGGATTCCCTGAATGGAATCCACTTTCAGGATATAACCCTGTCCTTCATTGTGAAGGATGATAAATCCGCTGCGGATTTTGACGCTTTGCGGGGCAAGGGTCGGATCGACAAACCGTTTGAAATCGACCACGGAGAATACTTCGCCGCGTACCCCGGTAAGCCCCAGCAACCAGCCAGGGGTAAAGGGCAGCGGGGTAATGTCCTGAATGCTGGTGGAGACTTCCTGCACCATTTTCATGTCAAGCAGGTAGTATTTGTTGCCCGCCGTAAAGGCGAGGTAACTTTCTCCCGCAGCGTGATAGGTATCCACCACTTTTTTGCGTGCTTCCGCTTTTTCCACATAATCGCAAAGCACGGCAAAGGGCGTCATTTCCGTGGCTTTTGTATTCTCGCTGTTCATATCAAGGTTTTGATTTGTGCCAATAGCGCCTCTTTTTCCGGCGGCTTGACGAAATATTCTCGCGCACCATTGCGCAATCCCCATGCACGGTCGCTTTCCTGATCCTTGGTGGTCAGCATCAGGATGGGAATGTCGCGGGTATCAGGATTGCGCATCAGTTTGCGCGTCGCCTGGAATCCGCTCATGCCCGGCATGACTACATCCATCAGTATCAGATCCGGGTGCTTTTCTTCTGCGGTTTTTATGCCCTTGTCGGCGGTATCCGCCCAAAGCACGGTGTACCCTTCGCTTTCCAGCATGACGCGCACGACTTCCGCTTCCGTGGGCGAATCATCCACTATCAAAATGGTAGCCATTGTCGGAATGTCCTTTTATTGAACGTGCGTGCGGATGGCATTGAGCAATTCGTCACGCGAGAAAGGTTTGGTCATGAAGTATTCGGAACCGGCGATACGCCCGCGCGCCTTGTCGAAGATACTGTCCTTGCTGGAAAGCATCAGTACCGGCGTTTTGGCAAAGGCGGCATTGCTTTTGATGACGGAACACACCTGATAGCCGTCCAGACGCGGCATCATGATGTCAAGGAAAATGACGTCCGGCTTGAACGACATGACTTTGGACAGGGCACTGAAGCCATCTTCGGCGGTGGAGACGGTGTAGCCTTCCCGTTTGAGGATGGCTTCAGCCGTTTTCCGGATTGTGCCGCTATCGTCCACAATGAGCACTTTCACGGATTTGTTATCTGACACGCGAACTCCTTAATTTTCGCTAATAGAAAGGACATAGAATAGCGGATTACCGCCGAAAATGCGACGGTTACGCGCTATTCCAACCCGCTGCTACCGGCCAGCCAGTCCTCCGCAATCACGGCGGCAGCCATGGCATCGACCTCTTTTGCGCCGGGCAGGCGCGCATGAGCCTCGTGCGAGCTCAAGTATTCATCGATGTAATGAACCGGTAATCCAAACGCTTCCTGGCACTTCGCGCCTATCCGGCGGATGGGCGCGGCCAGCGGATGTTCATTGCCGTCACGCAGACGCGGCAGGCCGATGACGATGTGCGACACCGACCATTCCCGCACCCAGGCGGCAAACTGCGCGGCTTCAAGCTGCTGCGCGGGATGGCGCAAAACTGCCAGCGGTTTGGCCGTTTGCGTCAAAGACTGACCAACCGCCACGCCGGTTTTGCGCTGTCCGACGTCCAGCGCCAGAATCCATGTCGTTGCCACCCAAAAATCTCCGTAACGCTTCGCGCATCATAATGCACATTAAATTTGGTAAAGGCAAGGTTAATGTTTGCCCGCCTTGCGAAGCGCCGTAAAATCACCACCTTGTAACCTTCCCCGATTTACCTTGAAATTCAAAAGGAACACCGCATGACCGCTTGCAAAATCCTCATCATCGGCTCCGGCCCGGCCGGCTACACCGCTGCCGTTTACGCCGCGCGCGCCGGACTCGAACCCGTCCTCATCGCCGGACTGGAACAGGGCGGGCAACTGATGACCACCACCGACGTCGATAACTGGCCCGGCGCGGCGGAAGGCATCCAGGGGCCGGTGCTGATGGACAATATGCGCGCCCACGCCGAGCGCTTCCAGACCCGCATCGTGCGTGACCTCGTCACCAAAGCCGACCTCGGCGTCTGGCCGTTCCACATCGAAACGCGCAACGAAACATACAGCGCCGAAGCCGTCATCATCGCTACCGGCGCGAGCGCCAAATACCTCGGCCTGCCCTCCGAAGAAGCCTACAAGGGACGCGGCGTCTCGGCCTGCGCCACCTGCGACGGCTTCTTCTACCGCAACAAAGCGGTCGCGGTTATCGGCGGCGGCAACACCGCCGTTGAAGAAGCGCTCTACCTCGCCAACCTCGCGCAAACCGTCACCCTCGTTCACCGCCGCGACAGCTTCCGCGCCGAAAAAATCCTGATTGACCAACTGCACGAACAAGTCGCCGCCGGGAAAATCGTCCTCAAACTGAACGCCGAACTCGAAGAAGTCACCGGCGACAAGGCGGGCGTCAGCGGCGCAATCATCCGCTACAAAAACGGCGAAAAAGAAACCCTCGCCGTGGACGGCGTCTTCATCGCCATCGGCCACAGCCCGAACACCGACCTCTTTGCCGGCCAGCTCGAACTGGACAACGGCTACATCAAAATCCGGGGCGGCAACCACGGCAACGCCACCCAGACCAGCATCGCGGGCGTCTTCGCCGCCGGGGACGTCACCGACCAGACCTACCGCCAGGCCATTACCTCTGCCGCCAGCGGCTGCATGGCAGCACTGGACGCCGAGCGCTACCTGGCGCAAAAAGCGCTTGGCGAGTGATACAATAAGCCACTGATAACTTGTTCCCAAACCAAATTTATGAGGTAAAACATGGCAACCCAACCCATCATCGTGCCCGATTTGGGCGATTTCACCAACGTTGACGTTATCGAAGTCCTCGTCAAGGCAGGCGACAGCGTCAAAAAAGAAGACTCGCTCATCACCCTCGAAACCGACAAAGCCTCGATGGACGTTCCCGCCCCGGCAGACGGCGTCATCGCTACCCTGACCGTCAAAGTCGGCGACAAAGTCTCCGCAGGCGACACCATCGGCACCCTCGACAGCGCCGGAGGCGCCGCCCCTGCCGCTGCTGCTGCCCAGCCTGCCGCCGCAGCCCCGGCTACCGCCCAACCCGTCCCGGCGGCACAACCCGCACCGGTTGCCGCCGCCCCCATCCCTGGCGGTCCCGCCCCCGAAGGCGCCGTCGATATGCTCGTCATCGGTGCCGGCCCGGCGGGCTACTCCGCTGCCTTCCGCGCCGCCGACCTCGGCCTCAAAGTCACCCTGATCGAGCGCTACCACACCTTGGGCGGCGTCTGCCTCAACGTCGGCTGCATCCCTTCCAAGGCGCTGCTGCACGTCTGCGAAGTCGTCGAACAGGCGCACGAAATCGCCAGCTCCGGCATCCAGTTTGACGCGCCGAAAATCAGCGTTGACCACCTGCGCCAGCACAAAGAAAGCGTCGTCAAAAAACTCACCGGCGGTCTTGCCGGTATGGCCAAAGGGCGCAAAGTCAACGTTGTCCACGGCGTTGCCAAATTCGCCAGCACCCACAGCGTCATCGTCACCGACGACAACGGCGCAACCCAAACCATCGCCTTCAAACAATGCATCATCGCCGCCGGTTCGCGCAGCATCAAACTGCCCTTCCTTCCCGAAGACGAACGCATCATGGATTCCACCGGCGCGCTTGCCCTGAAAGACGTGCCGGAGCGGATGCTCATCATCGGCGGCGGCATCATCGGCCTCGAAATGGCGACCGTTTACGCCACCCTCGGCGCCAAAGTGGACATCGTTGAAATGGCGGACACCCTGATGGCGGGCGCGGACAAAGACCTCGTCAAAGTCTGGGAAAAACGCAACAACCACCGCTTCAACAACATCATGACCGGCACCAAAACCGTGGCCGCCAGCGCCGAAAAAGACGGCATCTACGTCACCTTCCAGGGCAGCCAGGCACCGACCGAACCGCAGCGCTACGACCGCGTCCTCGTCGCCGTGGGCCGCGCGCCGAACGGCCACCAGCTGAACCTCGAAGCGGCCAACGTCTATGTCAACGAACGCGGCTTCATCAAAGTCGATAAACAAATGCGCACCACCCAGCCCAACATCTATGCCGTCGGCGACATCGTCGGCCAACCGATGCTGGCACACAAAGGCGTACACGAAGCACACGTTGCCGCGCAAGTGGCCGCAGGCGATGCCAACAGCTTCTTCGACGCGCGCGTCATCCCCAGCGTCGCCTACACCTCGCCGGAAGTTGCCTGGGCGGGCGTCACCGAACTGCAAGCCGCCGCGCAAAACCTCAGCATCAGCAAGGCCGTCTTCCCGTGGGCTGCCTCAGGCCGCGCGCTGGCAAACGGTTGTGACTACGGCTTCACCAAACTCATCATCGACAAAAACACCCACCGCGTCATCGGCGGCGCGCTAGTCGGCCCGAACGCGGGCGACATGATCTCCGAAATCGCGCTCGCCATCGAAATGGACGCCACCGTCGAAGACATCGCGCTCACCATCCACCCGCACCCGACCCTGGGCGAATCCATCGGCATGGCGGCAGAAGTCGCCGAAGGCAGTTGCACCGACCTGCCGCCGCAGAAAAAACTGTTCTAATCCCCAACACCAAGCCCCCGCAAGGGGGCTTTTCTTATGCCTGGCGCAAGCGTAAATGTTACCCGGGGCAAGCCAGCCATTTTGAGTCCAAAGTCAGTTTAACGCGAAAACGCCTGATGCTATCCCCGCAAAAATATTGACAAAAAAGCGGGTGCGGGTAGAATCCGCGCCCCTGTGGTTCGCAGACCTCCCACAATAAAAAACCAGGAAAACTTATGTCAAAACACGAAAAGCCCGCAGGCATTTCCCTGCTGGGCAATCAGCAGGCCGCTGTGCCGCACACTTATACGCCCGACATTCTCGAAGCGTTTCCCAACAAACACCCCGGCAACGATTACCTTGTCAATCTCGTTTGCCCCGAATTTACCAGCATTTGTCCGATTACTGGACAGCCGGATTTTGCCACCATCCGCATTGCCTACATTCCCGATGAAAGGCTGGTTGAAAGCAAATCGCTCAAGCTCTATCTGTTCAGCTTCCGCAATCACGGCGACTTTCATGAAGATTGCGTCAATATCATCATGAAAGATTTAATCCGCCTGATGCAGCCTAAATATATTGAAGTCTTCGGCGAATTTACCCCGCGCGGCGGTATCGCCATTCATCCGCTCGCCGTTTACGGTCGCCCCGACACCGCCTATGAAACGCGCGCGAGCGAACGTCTTTACCGGCATTAAGGGGAATTTCATGCAGGCATTTCATTTTACCGACGCCGAACGGCGCAAGGCGCTCGTCTGGCTCGCCTTTTGGCATACCATCGTTATTGCTGCCAGTAATATTCTGGTACAGATCCCTTTCCAGATTGGCGAGCTGCATACCACTTGGGGCGCGTTTTCTTTCCCCTTTATTTTCCTGACGACGGACCTGACGGTGCGCATTTTTGGCGCACCGCTGGCACGCAAGATTATTTTCTGCGTGATGATTCCGGCATTGCTGATTTCTTATCTGATTTCGGTGATGTTCCAGGATGGGCATTTCATCGGCTTTGACGGCGTTTGGCCGATTAATGTATTCGTCGCGCGTATCGCGCTGGCGAGTTTTACCGGTTATCTGGTCGGACAGATTCTCGATATTACCGTCTTCAATTATTTGCGGCAAAATGCGCAGTGGTGGGTCGCGCCAAGTGCTTCCACTATTCTCGGCAATATTATCGACACCGTCCTCTTTTTCTCGATTGCATTCTATAAAAGCCCCGATGCCTTTATGGCAGAACATTGGCAGCAATTGGCGATGACGGATTATGCGTGGAAGATTACCGCCAGCGGCCTCTTTTTCCTGCCCGCCTATGGTGTGCTGTTGCGCTATTTGACCAACCGCCTCACCACCGTGCGCGGCGATGGCGATGATTCGCCCACGCCCACCGCTTCGTAATTCATAAAAAAGCCACCGTAACGGTGGCTTTTTCTTGCACGCATGGTTCAAAAACAGATAAAGCGGTAACGCGGCGAAATTGTTTCCTTGCCATATGAGAGATAGCCCCAAAGTTCGCCCTGGCGAAAAGGAATGTAATTGTCCATCATCGCGGGCAAGGCAATTTCATCATAGCGGGGCGAAAATATTACCGAGCCACAAGCGCCAATCAATCCTTCTTTGTCATGACGACGGACGACCGTATAGTCTCCATTAAACGGGCTTGCCGCATCATATTTCAATGGTACGGCATATTTTCCCTGACGATCAATAAATCCGTATTTGTCCGCTTTTTTGACGCGCGCCAGCATACCATCATCGTAATACCGTGTCGTTCTGTAAGGCGGGAAGTCATCGGCAAAATCATATTCCAAGGGGGTAATCGCTTCGCCACGGCTATTGATAAACCCGTATTTTCCGTCCTTTTTCACTCTAGCCTGACCGCCCATGAAAGCGTATGCTTCGTCATATTGCAGCGGAATTTTTCTTTTGCCATTTTTGTCTATATAGCCGAATTGACCGTTTTGGCGTACTACCGCCAATTCGATGTTCTGATAATATCTGGCAGGGTCGTACAGTGAGTCCGAAATAATTTCCCCATGCCGGTTGATATAGGCATAGCGATATTCCCAAACTGTACTCTGCTGTTTGATTTCCGCATAGCCATTCACAAACGGCTGCGCCTCGCGGAATTGCGGCTTGATCACTTCGCGTCCTTCGGCATCAACATAGCCAATCAGCCCGTCTTTCATTACCCGCGCCATGCCGTCGTAAAACACACCCGCCTTGTCGTAACGCGGCGGCACGACGGGGTTGCCATCGCTATCGATATAGCCCCACAAGTTGCCGCGCCGTACCGGTATCAGGGTGCTGCCGGGGCTGTTGAAAAAGGTAATTTCGTCGTAGAACGGCAGCGGCAGGGCGTCGCCGCGTTCGTTGTAGATGGCATAGCGCGCCTTGCCGCTGCCATTGAGGTAGCGCGGCTGGCGGCGCAGCAGCCCGTTCACCAGTTTGCCGGCGTCCAGTTTGTGCGCACTGCGCACGACGAAGCGGTGCGTGTTGAGCCAGACTGCCTCGTCGCCGTCATGAATGCCGAAATGCGCGCGTTCTTCAGATGAAAGCAGGCGCATCGCCTGTCGCAGTTGCGCTTTTTCCTGCGGCGTGAGCGGCAGGCGTTTGTACACCAGCAGGCCATCGCCCGCCGCTTCGGCGCTGTCGTCAATGATGGCTTGCGGACAACCGGGCGGGATGTCGATGTATTGCGGCGCCTCGGCGCAAGCGGTAGCGGCGGTGAGGACGAGAGACAAGGCGGTGTGTTTCATGGCTTTCCCTGGCGGTGAATGGATGGGCAAACAGTAGCATGAAGCGGCGCGGCAGGCACCTTTATAACCACCCACCGGAAGCCTCATACGGTGTTGCGCCGCCTGACCGGGCACCCTAAAAAATGGCAAAGCCATTTTGTTAGGGAAACCCGCGCCGTACTAGATGTACTGTCTTCGGTAGCGCGCCTTGTCTAAAATTTTCGGTGGATGGCTATATACATACAGGGTAGCGGGAAAGGTGTATGTATATTGCGGGCGTTTCCCGCCGCCACTCTTGCATGGGAGGTATATACTGCCGCTGCGGTTCGCATTTGCGTACCGCTCCACTTTCACCAGGAGAACATCATGTCAGACATTCGCCAACTGCTTGGTAATGAAGCAGAATCCCTGCTCAACCACCACTGCACCACCATCCCGAAGGAAACGCTGTACTTGCCCGGCAGCGATTATATTGACCGCGTCTTTGCGCAGAATGACCGCTCGCCGGTGGTGCTGCGCTCGTACCAGCAGATTCTGAATCATGGCCGTCTCGCAGGTACCGGCTATATTTCCATCCTGCCGGTCGATCAGGGGGTTGAGCACTCCGCCGGGGCGTCGTTTGCCGTCAATCCGCAGTATTTTGACCCGGAGAACATCGTGCGGCTGGCCATTGAGGGCGGTTGCAACGCGGTCGCTTCCACCTACGGCGTCCTCGCCAGTGTCGCCCGCAAATACGCGCACAAAATCCCGTTTTTGGTGAAGATTAACCACAACGAAACGCTCTCTCTGCCGCCGCTGCACGACCAGACACCGTTTGCTACCGTTGAGCAGGCATTTGACCTCGGCGCGATGGCGGTCGGTGCCACCATCTACTTTGGCGCGCCGGAATGCCGCCGCCAGATTCAGGAAGTCTCCGCCGCCTTTGCCCGCGCGCACGAACTCGGTATGCTCACCGTACTCTGGGCGTACACCCGCAATCCCGCCTTCAAGCACGATGGTGTGGATTACCACAGTTCCGCCGACCTCACCGGCCAGGCGAATCACCTCGCCGTGACCATCGGCGCCGACATCGTCAAACAGAAACAGGCGGTGAACAACGACGGCTACCGCAAAATCGGCTTCGGCAACACCGACGACCTCGTTTACAGCAAACTCACCAGCGACCACCCGATTGACCTCTGCCGCTACCAGCTCGCCAACTGCTACATGGGGCGCATCGGCCTCATCAACTCCGGTGGCGCGGCGGGCGGCGCCAGCGACAAGGCCGAATCGGTACGCACTGCCGTCATCAACAAACGCGCGGGCGGCATGGGGCTGATTCTGGGGCGCAAATGCTTCAAAAAACCTTTCGCCGAAGGCGTCGAACTGCTGCACGCGGTGCAGGACGTTTATCTCGACAAGGGCGTGACCATCGCCTGATTCATGGAATCGGGGACGGTTCATTTTTGGCCGGGCATGATGCCCGGCTTTTTATAGCCATCCACCGAAAGTTTCAGACA
>NZ_DBHKZK010000043.1:0-6240 GCF_057314735.1 Cardiobacterium sp. | reverse complement strand
GGCAATGGCTGGACAGGGGAATGGATTTGCTACAGGCGGTGGAGCGGGCTTTTATCGAGTATATTATTTAGGGTGGATGGCTATACACGCCCAGCATGAATTGCGCCTGGGCGAAATTTGCCCACGCCGCTTTGCCCAGCCATTGCAATCCGCTATTGCGTTGCCGTGTGGTCGGGGCGGGTTCACTCAAATACAGCAGCCCCAAATGGTATTGCGCCTGCGGCAAGGATTTTGCCGCCGCTTTTCTTAGCCAGTAGCGCGCTTTTTTCCGGTCTTCCGGTACATTCTCTCCGTAAAGGTAGAGACTGCCGAGTGCATCCTGCGCTTCCACCACGCCGCCTTGCGCCGCCCACTCCAGCCATTCCATCGCCTGTGAGTAATCCGGTGCACCATACTGCCCCTCAAAGTAATAGCGAAACAACTGGTATTGCGCCTGCACCGAACCGCCTGCACCGGCAATAATCAGCCATTGCCGCCCGCCTTCGGCATCGCCGCTTTCCAGACAGAGCAGCCCCAAATCCAGTTGCGCGTCCAGATGGCCCTGTTTTGCCGCCCGCTCCAGCCAGTGCAATGCCAGTTCTGTATCTTGCGGCAGGTGGTGTCCCTCGGCATACATCATCCCCATCAGGTATTGCGCATTGGCGCGCCCGGCGGTCGCATCGCGCCGTAGGGCGTCTAGCAGTTCGGGTTGTCTGTCCAGCAGAAAATCATGGTATTGGTACGAGAGTGGCTGCACGGCGGGCGCGGTAGGCGGAATGACAGACGGTTTTTTCTGTTTCATCTTCATCGTGCTATGGGGTTGCAAGGAGTTAGGCAACACTATACGGCTTTCACGTCATCACGAAAACCACCATCATTTATGTGAAGACTCTGCGCTTTTTTGTGGTTTTCTGTGGAAACGCGCGCTACAATGCCGCTACGTTAAAACATTTTTACTATCTCATCCGGGGACTTTTATGCATTACACCTGTCGCGACATCATGATTGCGCACCCGCGCATCCTGCATCCGGCGATGACCATTGCCGAGGCCTTCGAGGCGACGCACCACAGCGGCGTCCGTTACTTTCCCGTGGTTGATGACGCGGGCGATTTCATCGGCGTTTTCAGCAGTATGTCATTGATAGAAGTGCTGCTGCCGCGCGGCGTCACCGCCAATCCCGCCTACGGCAAGAAGCTGCCGGAGCTGGATTTTATGAAAACCAGCGTGGACGAGCTGCGCGAGCGCCTGCACGCGCGCGGTGGCGAGCCGATTACCGACCACCTCATTACCGAAGACATCCCGCTGCTCCATCCGGAAACCAGCCTGATGGAAGCGCTTTACCTG
The DNA here is from genome assembly GCF_057314735.1 of Cardiobacterium sp. Taxonomy (NCBI): domain Bacteria; kingdom Pseudomonadati; phylum Pseudomonadota; class Gammaproteobacteria; order Cardiobacteriales; family Cardiobacteriaceae; genus Cardiobacterium; species Cardiobacterium sp. Next base: position 4,915 of record NZ_DBHKZK010000043.1, on the reverse strand, counting down.
ATTTATCAATACCACAGCCACGCCATCATCGTCGAAGCAGGCAGCCGCCGCTTCTGCGGCGTGGTCAGCATCAACGGCGTTCTCGACCACATCCAGGGCGCCAAAGGATAATCCCATGAATTCACACGCAATCTTTGGCTTAAACCCGATGTGGCTCTCCGGCATCATCCTCGTCATCGTCTATATCATCCTGATTCTGGAGAAATTAAACCGCGCCGTCATCGCCCTTTTTGGCGCGATGCTGATGATTTACTGCGGCCTGCTCAGCCAGGCGCAGGCGCTGGAAAAAGTAGATTTCAACACGCTATGGCTGCTCACCGGGATGATGATGCTGGTGAACATCACCGCCAAAACCGGCGTGTTCCAGTACATCGCCATCCGCTCCGCCAAATGGGTCAAGGCCGATCCGGTCGGCATCATGCTGATGCTGGCGGGCATCACCGCGCTCTTCTCCGCGCTCTTGGACAACGTCACCACCGTGCTGCTCATCACCCCGGTGACGCTGCTCATCACCGAACAGCTCAACGTGCGCGCCTTCCCCTACCTCTTCGCCACCATCCTTGCCTCCAACATCGGCGGCACCGCCACCCTCATCGGCGACCCGCCAAATATCATCATCGGCTCGAAAAACGGCCTCAGCTTCGCCGAATTCATCTACCACCTGACGCCGATTTCCGTCATCGTCCTCGTCGCCGTCTGCGGTGTGCTCTGGCTCATCCACCGCCGCAACCTGAAAACTACCCAGGCAGCGCGCGACGCCATCATGCGCTTTGACGAAAAGGAAGCCATCACCGATGCCCACCTCCTGAAAAAATGCGGCCTCGTCTTCGGCCTCGTTCTCTTGGGCTTCTTCATCGGCCACCCGCTGCACATCGAACCCGGCACCGTCGCCCTCTCCGGTGCGGCGCTGTTGATGATGCTCGCCTATGGCCGGCAACCGGCGGACAAACAAAGCGAAAACGTGCACCATGCCTTCACCGAAGTCGAATGGATCACCATCTACTTCTTCATGGGGCTGTTCATCATCGTCGGCGCGGTCGAACAAAGCGGCCTGCTTGAAGTACTCGGCGAAAAACTCATCGCTGCCACCGGCGGCGACGTGCCGAAAATGGCCTATGCCGTGCTGTGGGTTTCGGCGCTACTTTCCTCCGTGCTGGACAACATCCCCTTCGTCGCCACCATGATTCCGCTGTTGCAATCGGCCGGACAGGGCATCCCGCCGGAGACTTTTGAGCCGGTATGGTGGGCGCTCGCGCTCGGCGCCTGCCTCGGCGGCAACGGCACCCTGATTGGCGCCAGCGCCAACCTCACCGTCGCCGCCTTCGCCGAAAAGGCCAAACAGCCGATCGGCATGGTGCAGTTCGCCAAATACGCCTTCCCGCTGATGCTGCTGACCATCCTGCTGTCGCACATCTACCTGTGGCTGCGCTATTTCTGAATGACAAACGCCGGGCAACCGGCGTTTTTTAATGCGCTCGCACCGGCGTGGTTTGCACAAGCCGTTCTGTAGGTTGGGTTAGGCGCAGCCGTAATCCAACCTGCAAGGCCTTGCAGATGAATTGTAAACAGCTACTAGCATCAGCACATTACGGCATCAAAAAAGCGGGGCATTTACCCCGCTTTTTTCACGCTGCCATCAGAAAGCATGATGCAATGTTAATTTGCCGATAAATTCGTCATCATCGCCCTGTTTGCGATAAGTACCTTTCAGCTCGGTATCGGTTCGTTCGCTGAATTTGTAGATATGTCCCAAATGATATTGCTGCCAGAATTTCTCCTTGTCGTAATCAATGCCTTCCCAGCCGCCGCGGAATTGGTGCGCGCCCCAAGTGTAATTGAGCGAGGTGGAGGCATATTCGCCGAAATGGGCGTGATGCTGCGCGTCCAATGCCCATTCCAGCATTGGGCTTTTGTCGTCATAACGCAGCAGGGTGACGGCGGCGGAAGCGCCCATGATGGCGTCGGTACTGCCGCCCAGTTTGGTTTTGATGCCATTGCCACTGGTGCCTTCATAACCGGCAGACACGGCAAAGGTATTGTTTTTGTAGCCCACCGCCGCACTAAATTCATTAAAGCCGCGACTTCTGCCGCTTTTAATAACTTCGTGCTTGCCGTCCAGCACGCCATCAACGGCAAAACTGAAACCGCTGCCGCCAATGTCTTCCAAATCGTAGCGAATCATTTTGCCGAGCCGCTCAATACCAATCGCCGCATCGTCAAAAACGGATTTGACCATATAAGTTTTCCAGGCGGTTTTCTGTTTGCCCAGGGTCAGTCTGCCAAAATCGCCTTGCACACCGATATGCGCCTCGCGCACACCATTCAAGCCGCTGCCATCCTTGTTTTCCTCGCTGGTGAGATAAAGATTGAAGAAAAGCTGATTATTGCCACCGAGCGCTTCCGTCCCCTTGACGCCAATACGCAAATGGTCATTGAGATAATCCATGTGGCTGTTTTTCTCTGCCTTGCTGTGATATTGCACCCCTTGCGCCAATGAGCCGTAAAGCGTGGTATCCCGTCCATCCGCTGCTATCGCGGATATTGTTCCCAGCGACAACACGATTGCCGCTGCCATCTGTGATTTACGCATAACTCGCACCTCTTGTTTGAATTGCGCTTGCAATCTTATCGGTTTCATGGACAAGCAGCAACGATTTCAGAGTGCGAAATATGCCATCGCGCGCGAAGCGCCTGCGCGGACGGCGGGGCAGGCGTGCCGTGTGTTTGGTGCTGGCGTCTGCCGGGGTTTGTCTTTACACTGCGCGCGGGAATGACAAACCCTCTCATTAACCCCTTTCAGGAGCTTTTCTATGTACAGACGCCTCTTTCTCGCCGCGCTGGCGGCGTTCTCTTTCGCCGCGCACGCCGCCGTCACCGTCAAGGACGAGCATGGCTCGCTCACCCTCGACAAAACGCCCACGCGCGTGGTGGCGCTGGAATTTTCGTTCGTCGATGCCTTGGCGAATATCGGCGTGTTGCCGGTTGGGGGTCGCCGATGACAACAAGGCCGACCGCATCATCGCCCCCATCCGCGATTTGATTCAGCCGTGGACGTCGGTCGGCACGCGCGCGCAGCCTAACATGGAGACTATCGCTTCGCTCAAGCCGGATTTGATTATCGCCGACAAGGACCGCCACGCCGCTGCCTATGACGAGTTGTCGAAGATTGCGCCGGTGCTGCTGCTCAATTCGCGCTACGGCAGCCTCGATGACATCCTCGCCCAGGCGCAGGTGATTGGCGACGCGGTCGGCAAGCACGACGAGATGAAGGCGAAGGTCGATGCGCTGAACAAGGAGTTTGACGACATCAGGGCAGGCATTCCCACCGGGCAAACGGCGATCGTCGGCGCTTCGCGCGAGAATACCTTTGACCTGTTCTCCGGCGATTATTTTGCCGGTGGCGTGGTCGCCCGCCTCGGTTTCAAGTTGCCGCCGCCGGTTGATGGCAAGGCGTTTTATGAGATTGGGCTGGAGCAGTTCCTCGCGCAAGACCCGGACTGGCTGTTTGTCGCCCATTACCGCGAGGAAAGCGTGGTGCGCAAGTGGGAGAAAGAGTCGCTATGGAGCGCGCTCAAGGTCGCCAATCCTGCGCATAATGTCAGTATCGAGCCGGATTTGTGGGCGCGCTCTCGCGGGCTGATTGCCGCTAAATTGATGGCGGAACAGGTACGCGATGCGGTCGCCAAGGCGAAGTGATTTGTCGCGCGGTTGCTGAATGACGCGTCGCTCCCCTCCCCCGCAACGAAGCGCAGCGGGGGAGGGTTGGGGAGGGGGTAGCGTTATGGTTGGTATCCCCGCTGTTTGTTCAGAGCACTGTTTACATACACCTGAGCGCTCCTGGTGTATGTATAGCGATACTCACAAAGTTCTGTACAAGGCGCGCCGCCGAAGACAGTACGCTTTGTACGGCGAGGCGTCGCCTCGCCGTACAGGGCTTTGTGAGGATTGCTATACATACACCGCTCCCGCTATCGTGTATGTAAATGCCCCCTGAAACCCATCCATCCTGCAATCACCATGACCGACACCCCCAACATCCCGGAAAACGACGACCCGGAAATGCCCATCGTTGAGCACCTCATCGAGCTGCGCACCCGTCTGTTGCGCATCATCTACGCCCTCGGCGGCGTTTTCCTGCTGCTGCTGCCGTTCCGCAACCGCGTCTATGAGACTTTCGCCCTGCCGGTTTTGAACAATATGCTGCCCGGCCAGACCATGCTCGCCTACGACGGCATCGACATTTTCCTCACCCCAATCAAAGTCTGCCTCTTCCTCGCCTGCCTCTTCACCATCCCGTGGATTCTCTACCAGGTGTGGGCGTTCGTCGCGCCGGGGATGTACCGCCACGAAAAGCGGCTGGTGCGCCCCATCCTCATCTCCTCCACCGTCCTCTTTTATACCGGCGTGCTGTTCGCCTATTTCATCATCCTGCCGATATTGTTCAGCTTTTTGGCGGGCATTGAGCTCAAGGGGGTGGAATACAAGCCGGACATCACCCAGTACATGAACCTCAGCCTGACGATGTTTATCGCTTTTGGCGCGGCGTTTGAAGTGCCGGTGGCGACGGTCATCTTCATCATGCTCGGTCTCGTCCGCCCGGAAACGCTTGCGCAAAAGCGCCCGTACATCATCCTCGCCGCCTTCACCATCGGGATGCTGCTGACCCCGCCGGATGCGATTTCGCAAACGCTGCTGGCGGTGCCGATGCTCATCCTCTTTGAAGCGGGGCTGTACATCGGCAAACGCCTGCTCGCCAAACGCGAGGCGGAAGCGGGCAATGGCGACGCGGCGCCGTAGGGGCTGTTTATAGCAATCCTCTCTAAATTCTATACAATCATCAATTTCCCTGGAGCCTGACCACCATACCCCCAAGCCATGAGAGAAAGAGCCATAGCCGCGCATCTGGAGCAGGGCA
>NZ_DBHKZK010000042.1:0-2849 GCF_057314735.1 Cardiobacterium sp. | reverse complement strand
CCGCTGAAGGCGTCGAGGTTGTCGGCGTGGTCGCCGTTGGTTTCGATCCAGGCGCGGCGGTCGGCCGCGCGTTTGTCGGCAAGCAGCATGTCAAGCAGGGCATCAGCCTGCATGGCGTCGTGGTAGGTGAGCTGCACCAGGCGGCGCGTGTCCGGGTGCATCGTGGTTTCGCGCAGCTGCGGCGGGTTCATTTCGCCCAAGCCTTTGAAGCGGGTGACGTTGATTTTGCCGTGGTAGCCGTCGCGGCGGATGGTGGCGATGGCGGCGTCGCGCTCGGTTTCGTCCAGCGCGTATTCGATGCGTTTGCCGGCGTCAATGCGGTAGAGCGGCGGCATGGCGACGTATAGATGTCCGGCTTTGACCAGCGCCGGGAAGTGTTTGACCATCAGCGCGCAGATGAGGGTGGCGATGTGCAGGCCGTCCGAGTCGGCGTCCGCCAGGATGCAGATTTTGCCGTAGCGCAGGCCGCTCAGGTCGTCGCTCGCCGGGTCGATGCCGATGGCGACGGCGATGTCGTGGATTTCTTGTGAGCTCATGACGACGGCGGAGTCATCTTCCCAGGTGTTTTTGATTTTGCCGCGCAGCGGCATGATGGCCTGGTTTTGCCGGTCGCGCGCTTGTTTGGCGGAACCGCCGGCGCTGTCGCCTTCCACCAAAAACAGTTCGGTGAGGCGGGTGTCCTGGCTGATGCAGTCGGCGAGTTTGCCGGGCAGCGCCGGGCCGCTGGTAGCGCGTTTGCGCGTGACTTGTTTGTTGTGGTTGAGGCGTTTTTGCGCGTGGCTGATGGCCAGCGCCGCGAGTGCTTCGCCAATGTCGGCGTGTTTGTTGAGGTAAAGGCCGAACTGGTCTTTGCTGATGCCGGCGACCCAGCCGGCGCATTGGCGCGAGGTGAGGCGTTCTTTGGTCTGGCTGGAGAATTGGGGTTCGGGGATTTTGACGGAGAGGACGTACTGGCAGCCTTCCCAGATGTCTTCGGGCGCGAGTTTGACGCCGCGCGGCAGCAGGTCGCGGAATTCGCAGAATTCGCGCAAGGCTTCAACGAGGCCGCTGCGCAAGCCATTGACGTGCGTGCCGCCGCCGCTGGTCGGGATGAGGTTGGCGTAGCTTTCAAAGATGCCGTTTGCGCCCGCGCCTTCGCGCCAGCAGAGGGCAAGGTCGATTTGTCCTTCGTCGTCTTGGTGGCTCAAGGTATAGGGTTCGGCGGGGACGGTGTCGTCGCCGGTTTGTTCGCGCAGGTAGGCGGCAAGCCCGTCTTGATACAGCCATTCGTCGTGCTCGCCGCTGTTTTCGTTATCAAGGCTGATGTGCAGCCCGGCGCAGAGCACGGCTTTGGCCTTCAGCGTTTGTTTGAGGCGGGCGACAGCGTAGTGCGGTGTGTCGAAGTAGCTTTCATCGACCCAGAAGCGCACGCTGGTGCCGTGGCGGCGCTTGCCGATGGTTTCCACCACGGTCAGCGGTTCGACGACGTCTCCATGCGCGCAGACGAGGCGGTAGCGGCTGCCGTCGCGCTCGATTTCCACTTCGAGGCGGGTGGAGAGGGCATTGACGACGGAAACGCCAACGCCGTGCAGACCGCCGGAGTAGTTGTAGTTTTTGCGGCTGAATTTGCCGCCCGCGTGCAGGCGGGTGAGGATGAGCTCAACACCGCTGACGCCTTCTTCCGGGTGGATATCGACCGGCATACCGCGCCCGTCGTCGCGCACCGAGAGCGAGCCGTCGGCGTGCAGGACGACGCGGATGGTGGTGGCGTATCCGGCAAGCGCTTCATCGACGCTGTTGTCGATGACTTCTTGCGCGAGGTGGTTGGGACGGGTGGTGTCAGTGTACATCCCTGGCCGTTTGCGGACGGGGTCCAGGCCTTTCAAGACGTCTATATCGGCGGCGCGATAGCTCATGCGGTTTTCCTTGGGAGGGTGTGGGCGGGGCGGTATTTTATAGTCGTCCACCGAAAGTTTCAGACAAGGCGCGTCGCCGAAGACAGTACGCGGTTGTACGGCGAGGCGACGCAACACAGTATGAGACTTTCGGTGGATGGCTATAGGGGGTATAAACGGAAATTGCCCCGTTATCGGGGCAATTTCCGTTGTAAGGCGCTGTTGAGCGGGTGTCAGAGTTTGCCTTCTTTGCGCAGGCGTTCGCGTTCTTCCCGGTCTTTGCGGATGAGTTCGCGCGAGAGTGCGTCGTCGCTTTTGACGCTGAAGATTTCGCCACGGGACTGCATTTCCGGCGGCAGGCGGCGGTTGGACTGGGCGCGGATGCGGATACGGAAGTTGTTCTCGGATTCGACGTAGTTGATGGCGTCCTGGAAGGAGATGACGCCGGATTCGTACAGTTCGAAGATGCTGTGGTCAAAGGTAAAGACACCTTCCGCCGGGTTGCCGCGTTCCATCGCCTCAGGGATGGCGCCGAGGTCGCCTTCGGAGATGAGGTGGCTGATGTACGGGGTGTTCATCATCATTTCCATGGCGACTATCCGGCCGGGGCGGTCGGAGCGCGGCAAGAGGCGCTGGGTGATGAGGCAGTGCAGGTTTTCGGCAAGTTCCGGCTGGATTTGGTGCCGCTGTTCGCGCGGGAAGAAGTTGTAAATCCGCTCCAGCGCTTGCACGGAGTTGGTGGCGTGCAGGGTGGCGAGACACAGGTGACCGGTTTCGGCGAAGTGCATCGCGTATTGCATGGTATCGACGTCGCGGATTTCCCCGATGAGGATGACGTCCGGCGCCTGACGCAGCGAGTTTTTCAGCGCGGTGCCGTAGGAGGCAGTATCAATGCCAACTTCGCGCTGGATGACCACGGATTTTTTCGGCTTGTGCACGAATTCGATCGGGTCTTCGACGGTGATGATGTGGTTG
>NZ_DBHKZK010000041.1:0-5571 GCF_057314735.1 Cardiobacterium sp. | reverse complement strand
TTCTATATCAACTACGGATTTGTTTGAGGCAGCATACATTTTAGGACACCACCAAGTTTTTAATTGAACAAGGTTGGCAGGATAAAGAAGCAGGTAAGTCGCAATCCCTTTGAAGCAGGGACAAGTTTTTAATCCTCGTTGAAACACAAAAGGAGGTCGTCAACGGTCGCAATCCCTTTGAAGCAGGGACAAGTTTTTAATGGATGCGGGTGGTGTGGGTTAGAAACTGCGCCCGGTCGCAATCCCTTTGAAGCAGGGACAAGTTTTTAATAGTGGGGTGTATTTTTCCTCCTTATTTTCAAGCAATTGTGAAGGGCGTTTTCAACTTTTGCCAGCGGAAAAAAGTTGAGCCTTCGAGTATTGTTTTTGTTAGGGTTTTTCATGAGTATTTTTTGTAGTTCCGCAGGCTGCGATACGCGCGTATTTTACGGTATTTTGATGGTTTTTTATATGCTGGCGGGGTGATGGTGTTTGGTTGGCAACCGTTTTTGGAAAGTTCATTCATCCACGATAGCGGGGACGGTGTATGTATGGCAATCCTCACAAATTTTTGTACGGCGCTTTGTTGGCGTAGATGGAGCGCTGTGCAGGTCGGGCATGAATGGCCGACCTGCGTTTGCTGTGAGTATTCGCGCAGTGGTAGGGTGGGGCTTGCCCCACCGTTAAAAACTTGTCGCTGCGCAAGCTGTTCCAGTCCCCACCGGGGGAGGGGCAGTTCAGCCGTGTAGGTCGGGCATGAGGCCGACCTGCGTTTGCTCCTCCACAGGGGAAGGGGCATATCGGCGGCTTGTCCTACCGTTAAAAACAGGACAGTTGTTTGTTGCGGTGGGTCAAGACCCACCCTACGTTTTCCGTGGGTTTGCCAAAACACCACGCGCGCCGCCAGTAACCCCACTTCTCTCCCACAGGGGAAGGAGTGTATTGACTGCTCGCGGCAACGGTTGTCGAATGGGTTGATGTTTTTTGCGCTACGCTACGGGGGGAACGGTGGGATTCAGTCTTTGCTGTTATCGCTGGCGGGCGGTTTTGTCAGCGTTAGTTTTTCGTCCGCCGGGGCGGTGTCGGCTTCGCTGCCGCGCGGGGGTTCGACGCCGGTGTCTGCTTCGGCTTCGCCGTCTTCCGGGGTGTAGCCGTCGTAGGCGTGTTCGAGGTCGGTTTTGATGTCGTCACCGAGCTCGCGCGCGCCTTTGTCCAGGTTCATGATGTCCTGGTTCAGTTTGTTGATGTGCGCTTTCATGTCCGCGTCGTGCAGGATTTTGCGCATATCGTCGAGGTCGAGTTCGCGTTCGATGTCGGCACGCACGTCGCTGAAGGCGCGGCGGATTTTGCGCACGGTGATGACGGCGGTGCGCACCACTTCGGGCAGGCGCTGCGGCCCGATGACGACGATGCCGATGACGCCCAAGACGACGAGTTCGGAGAAGCCGATGTCAAACACGGGGCGGCCTTATCGGGTTTTTTCTTCTTCGCGCCGCGCTTCGCCTTCGATGATGCGCGTGTCGGTTTCTTTGGCCGGTTGGTGTTCGAGTTTGTCGGCAGGTTTTTCGTCTTCTTTCATCGCGTTTTTGAAGCCTTTGATGGCTTGGCCGAGGTCGGCACCGACGTTGCCGAGTTTTTTGGTGCCAAAGATGGCAACGACGATGATGAGGACGATGAGGAGTTGGATCGGGCTGATTCCCATAGGGTTTCCTTGTGGTGTGTGGTGGGTTTTGGATGTAATCCGATTTTTGCCGCTGTACGACTGCTTCACCTCCCCTCCCCCGCTGCGCAGGGGAGGGGGAGAAAGGTGGGGTTTAGGAATGTGCCGCTTGAACGGCGGTGATGGCGATGGTGTAAACGATGTCATCGACCAGCGCGCCGCGCGAGAGGTCGTTCACCGGTTTGCGCATCCCTTGTAGCACCGGACCCATCGAGATGGCGTTGGCGGAGCGCTGCACTGCCTTGTAGGTGGTGTTGCCGGTGTTGAGGTCGGGGAAGATGAAGACGCTTGCCTGGCCTGCGACCGGGCTGTTCGGCGCTTTTTGTTTGCCGACGGATTCGACGGCGGCGGCGTCGTATTGCAGCGGGCCGTCAATGAGGATGTCCGGCCGCAGTTCGCGCACTTTGGCGGTCGCTTCTTTGACTTTTTCGACGTCCGCGCCGGAGCCGGAGCTGCCGGTGGAGTAGGAGATCATCGCCACGCGCGGCTCGATGCCGAAGGCTTTGGCGCTGTCGTTGGACTGGATGGCGATTTGTGCGAGTTCGTCCGCAGTCGGGTTGGGGACGATGGCGCAATCGCCATAGACCAGCACTTGGTCGGGCAGGCACATGAAGAAGACGGAGGAGACCATGCTCGCACCGGGCGCGGTTTTGATGATTTGTAGCGGCGGGCGGATGGTGTTGGCGGTGGTGTGTACCGCGCCGGAGACGAGGCCATCGACTTCGCCCGCTTCAAGCATCATTGTGCCGAGCATGACGCCATCTTCGAGCGCTTCGCGCGCTTGGTCTTCGGTCATGCCTTTGGCTTTGCGCAGCTCAACCAGGCGGGCGACGTATTTTTCGCGCACCGCGTCCGGGTCGATGATGCTGATGTTGTCGCCGAGTTTGACGCCTTGTTGCGCGGCAACTGCCTGTACGCTTTCCGGTTTGGCGATGAGGACGCAGCGCGCCATGCCGCGTTCGGCGCAGATGCTGGCAGCAACCACGGTACGCGGTTCGTCGCCTTCGGGCAGGACGATGGTTTTTTGTGCGGCAATCGCCCGCTGCACGATTTGGTAACGGAAGGCGGCGGGCGAGAGGCTGACGCTGCGCGCCGCGCTCAGGTAGCCGGCGAACCAGTCGTCTTTGATGCCGTCGGCGAAGTATTCTTTGGTGTCGCGGATGCGCTGTTCGTCATCGACCGGGATGTAGCGGTTGAATTTTTCGATGAGTTTGCCGATTTCCCAACTGCTGGTGCCGAGGTGCAACACCGGCAGTTTGGCTTCTTCAATCAGCGGTTTGCACAGGTTCATGACGACGTCGGAAGCGGGCAGCGGCCCGGTGAGCACCAGGCAGGCGAGGTTGTTGCCCGCTTTGGCGGAGATGGTGGTCGCCATCAGCGCGTCGTCGCGGTCGGCGGGCTGGAAGATGCAGTAGCCGGGTTTCAGGAAGTCGGCGGCGTTGGCCGGGGTGCGCGCAAAGAGGACGTAGTCCAGGATGCGGCGGGTGCTGCTTTCGCCTTCAAAGAGGACGGTCGCGCCCAGGTGCTGTTGCAGGTCGCTAACGCGCGGTGCGGCGATTTCCGGGCGGCTGCCGATGACGCCGAGCAGTTTGAACTGGTCGTTGAAGGCTTTGCTGCTTTCGATTTCGGCGCGGCTGAGCGCTCCGGCGCCGTCGGCGTAGTTCACAATCGCGCCGAGCAGGTGGCCTTTTTCGTAACCGCCAAAGGCGTTGGCGGCGAAATCGAGGCGGTTTTCCAGACGGGCGATGCTGGAGACGCGCGCGTCAGAGAGCAGGATGACGTCTGCGCCGAGCGCACGGGCGATTTGCCGGTTGCATTCGCCGGCGTAGGGGACGTTCGGTGTTTCCAGCAGGCCTTCCATGATGACGACGTCGGCATCGCCTTTCGCCGCTTCAAAGTTCTGGATGACGGTTTCCATCAGTTCGTCGAGGTTGTCCGCATCGAGCGCCTGTTGCACCGCTTCGGGGCGGATAACCAGCGCGTCATCGCCGACGGCGCGCGAGGAGTGCAGCAGCACGGCGCGGCTGTGATCGACGTCTTGGCTTTCGACGTCATATTGCATCACCGGTTTGTGGAAGCCGACCTTGACGCCCTTGCGGTCAAGGGCGTGGTAGAGGCCGAGGACAGCGGAAGTGAGGCCGATGCCGGGGTGGGTGGCGACGACGAGGATTGCTTTTGCCATGTCGCCCTCCTTACGCACTGAGCGCATCGGTATCGCGGGCAATCATCAGCTCCTCATTGGTAGCGATGACCCACACCGGTTTGCTGCCCGCGGCGGCGATGTTGCCTTCCTTGCCGCGGAAGGTGGCGTCGTTCTTCGCCTTGTCCAGCTTGAAGCCGAGGAATTCGAGCAGCGCGATAGATTTTTCGCGCACCAGCGAGGAGTTTTCGCCGATGCCGCCGGTGAAAACGATGGCATCCGCGCCGCCCAGGCCGACCATTTGCGCGGCGATGTTCTTGGCGAGGCGGTAGCAATAAACGTCCATCGTGCGAATCGCCGCTTCATCGCCCTTGGCATAGGCTTCCTCAATCGTGCGGCAATCGTTGGAAATGCCGGACAGACCGAGCAGGCCGGACTGCTTCCACAGCATGTCATCAACCTCTTTCGGGCTCATGCCCATCTGCCCGGTGAGAATGCCGAAAATGGCCGGATCAACATCGCCGGAACGGGTGCCGTGTACCACGCCTTCGAGCGGGGTCAGCCCCATCGTCGTATCCACCGAATGATCAAAATCGACTGCGGCGAGCGACGCGCCATTGCCGAGGTGGGCAACCACCGCTTTCGGCTTGGCGATACCCAGTTTCTCCGGCAACTGGCTGGCGATGTAGCGGTAAGAAGTGCCGTGGAAACCGTAGCGGCGGATTTTGTTGTCGCTGTAGAGCTTGTACGGCAGGGCATAGAGGAAGGCGCGCTGCGGCATGTGCTGGTGGAAAGCGGTATCGAAAACGACGACCTGCTTCAGGTCGGGGAACGCTTCGCGCGCGGCGTCAATCCCGGTAACGTGCGCCGGATTGTGCAGCGGTGCGAGGCGGATGCAGTCCACAATCTTCTCGCGCACATCATCATCGACCAGTACCGATTCGGCAAAATACTCGCCGCCGTGGACGATGCGGTGGCCGACCGCCTTGATTTTGTCCATCAGCCCTTCCCGCTTCAGCGCGGCAACGATGACGTGCAGCGCTTCCTGGTGCGTGCCGGGGTCAAGCTGCTGCTCGAATTTCTCGCCAGCGGCGTTCTTGATGGTGATATTGCCGATGCCACCGACGCCCAGCCGTTCGGCCAGACCCTTGAGCGGCTCCTCGCCGTTTTCCGGGTTAATGACAGAGAATTTCAGGCTGGAAGAGCCGCAGTTCAGAACAAAAATATAGTGGGACATGATGATTCCAGTGGATTAAAAAGCGGCGCGATTGTAGCAAAAAAGCGGGGCAGGCGGGCGTCGGCGGGCGGGAAGCCAGGCATGGCGCGGGTTTTTGGCGCGAACGGGAAAAATGCGCCTCATTGCTCATGATTCCGTTGGCGCCAGGGCTGTTTACAATTTGAAAAATCCCCCTCCCCTGCAGGGCGAAGCCCGCAGCGGGGGAGGGACGGGGTGGGGGTGAGCGATATTAGACTTCCTTCCAAACTATAACTGGCACGGCAACCCGACAAAATTCCAAACCTGCTGAGCTGTTGTCTGCTGCCCCCACCCTAACCCTCCCCCACAGGGGGAGGGAACTCATTGGCTGCAAAAATAGCAATAGTTTCATAATTATCCATATGCGATATGACAGCTGTTATTTGAATCTGCCGCAGAATGGCTCCCTCCCCCGTGGGGGTGGGCTGGGGTGGGGGCAGGGATACAAATTCCAAAAAACGTATGCCTTTGCCTGGT
>NZ_DBHKZK010000040.1:0-8319 GCF_057314735.1 Cardiobacterium sp. | reverse complement strand
GATACGACAGCAGTTATTTAAATCTGCCGCAGAACGGCTCCCTCCCCCGTGGGGGAGGGCTGGGGTGGGGGCAGGGATACAAATTCCAAAAACGTATACCTTTGCCTGATTTGGAAAGAGAACTAATAAAAGAACCGCCTGAAGCATTGGGCATTCAGGCGGTTTTTTGATGCGTGGCGAGTGTTTACAGACTTTCCACCAAGATGGCGCGTCCTTCGGTCGCGGCAATACGCTGGTCTTTCACCGCCGCATATTCGGGGCTGTCGTACCACGCGCGGGCAGATGCCATATCGGGGAAACGCAAGACGACCGCGCCATCAATCGGTGCACCTTCCAAAGCTTGATTGGCGCCGTTCAATACCAGAATTTCACCGCCGTAAGCCGCCAGCGTCGGTGCGGCCGTTTGCAGATATTGGGCATATTGATTGGCGTCCAGCATTTTGTCACGGATAAAAATCATATAAGCAGACACGGGTATTTCCTTTTCTTTGTTTACTGGTTTGTTTTACAGCGCCGCCATGTCAATCACATAACGGTAGCGCGCTTTTTTCTCAATCACGTCATTCCAGTATTGCTCAATCTGGTCGGGCTTGATGGTCTGAATTTGCGCGGCGATTTTGTGTTCCGCACAGAAATTCAGTACTTCGTTGATTTCTTTCATCGAGCCGGTTAGTGAACCGGCAAAATTGACACGGTTCAGTGCGGTCGTCATCGGATTGATGCCATTAACCTTGCTGACATCGCCGACGCCAATCAGGCACATCGTGCCGCCCACTTTCAGCGTGAGCAATATCGGGTCTATCTCGAATTGATAGGGTACGGTGGAGAAAACAAAATCCAGTTGGCGGCGGTATTGCGCCATTTTTTCTTCGTCATAATTCACCACTACATTCACCGCGCCAAAGCGTTTGGCATCTTCTGCCTTGTCGGCGGAGGTGGTGAAAACCACGACTTCCGCGCCCAATGCGGTGGCAATTTGCACCGCCATATGGCCGACGCCGCCCAATCCCTGCACACCAATTTTGCTGCCTTTGCCAATATGCCAATGTTTCAGCGGTGAATATGCGGTGACGGCCGAACAAAGCATCGGGGCAGCCACTTCCAGCGGCAATACTTCAGGAATGGAAGCTACAAATCGTTCTTTGACGACGATGCGATTGGAATAACCGCCTTGGGTAAAGCCGCCAGGATCGCGCGCTTCCGAAGTCGGATAGCCGTAAGTGAATACCGCGCCGCCATCGGTGATGCAATATTGTTCCTGCTCGCTCCGGCATTCGGCGCAATGCCCGCAGGAATCGACAAAACAGCCAACGCCGACGCGGTCGCCCACTTTGAAGCGGCTGACGTTTTTGCCGACCGCCGCAACCACGCCGGCAATTTCGTGGCCGGTCACTTGCGGCATCGCCTGCTGTTTGCCCCAAACGCCATGCGCGGTATGCACGTCGCTATGGCAGACGCCGCAATAACGGATTTCAATGGCGACATCGTCATCGCCGACCGGGCGGCGCTGGAAGGTAATTTTGTGCAATTTGCCGGAATAATCGCTGAAGGCATAGCCTTCGGCAGGAATAAGCGTCTTGTAATTCAGGCTGCTATTGCCGCTGGCCGAAGCGGCGCGGTTAATACCGAATGCGCTCATCAAGATGCCGGCAGCCGCCAGACTTTGGACGAGAATGCGGCGTTGCGGGCTGATTTCATTCATCGGAGATTCTCCTGATGGTGGGTGAAAGCGGCGCAGTGTACTGAAATTCCGGCGGCAAATACAGGCAATTATTGTGCAGATAATATGGCCATAAAAAAGGCTACCGTTGCCGGTAGCCCTGGAAGCACGAAAAAGAATGCCTGTATCAGGTAAAACGCGCTATCCATTGTTTGAATGACTGCATGAATTTTTCAATGGTATTGGTAACGTATTCGCCGACCAGTTCGCCCTGTTCATTCAAGGATTGGTGAATGCTGCCGAAATAGGTTTCGGGTGACGGCATGACCGCGCCATTCAATACGGTAAACGGTGTGCGCAGGGCATGATTCGCCGCCATGCCTCCGGCAAAGGAAGGGGAAACGGTAATAATGGCAATCGCCTTGCCATTCCACGCATTTTCACCCATCGGGCGGGAGCCGACGTCAATCGCGTTTTTCATCGCGGCGGGAATGCTGCGGTTATGCTCCGGGGAAATGAGCAGGATGCCGTCCGCCGCCTTGATTTGTTGGCGCAGACGTTGGTATGAAGCGGGTGAATCGACATCCCGGTCCTGGGTATAAAGCGGCAGGTCGCCGATTTCGGCAAAGGTAAAGTGGAACTGGTCGCGGTATTTGTCGGCAATGTATTGTGCGATGGTGCGATTGACGGATTGTTTCGCCAGACTGCCGACGATAATCAAGATGTTTTGCATGATGTTCTCCTGAATAAATGGGGGCGGACAGTTTAAGGCCATTGTGCGCGCAATCAAGTATGAAATGGGCAACGTCAGGTTGCGGCAATGAAACCACCGCTGCTGCTCCGCTTGGACGGATGACGCTTATTGAGCGACGGCGGGGCGCAGCGGGTGGTGCGATTTCAGCAACTGCTGGAAGCGCATTTCGCGCAGGAAAAAAGCGTGGCGTTTTATGCGGCCACGCTCGGCTGCACGGAAAAAACCCTGAGCCGCGACGCCTCGCGCTGCTGGGAAAGTCCGCCAAAACGCTGATTGGCGAACGGATTTTGCTGGAAGCGCAGCGCTTCCTCACTTACGGTAATGATGCGGTGAACCAGATTGGCTATCGCCTCGGCTTTGGCGAACCCACCAATTTCGTCAAATTCTTTAAAAAGCAGACCGCATTAACCCCGCAGCAGTTTCGCGAACGGGAGCGGTCAGTATGAAATATGAAAAAGCCGCCTGCATTACTGCAAGCGGCTTTTTTATTCCCGTATGGATTAAGCGTGCCGTATCGGTGCGGGACTGATGGGCATTTTGCGCAATACCCAATAATGCCAAATGGCAATGATTGTGCAGGCTATACCCAAAAGATAGAACAGCGGGCGGGAGAAGAAATCGCCTGCGCCGGTGGTGTATTGCCCCAAACCGGGCGGTAGGAAAGTGGCAATGGTGCCAAGGACAATAAAGAATGCCAGCCCCGATGAATGTTTGTAACGCACCCGTTTTTGCATGGTCAGCAGTGCGGGGCTGATGGCCATCATCACATTGGTGGAGATAAAGACGATGAGCATCAGTTTGTCATTGGTAAATGCGCGCACGGTACACATCAGGACAAAGCAGAACAGGGTCATGCCGAGCACCCACGCCGTTGCCTGCCGTTCGGTTACGGGCTGGTCGTAATATTTGCCAAGGGCTTCTTGCCGCTCGTATTTGACGGTAATGTAGAGCGAGTAAATTTCAAAGAGATTGAAGGCGGCCATGCCCATCCACATAAATTGATAGACAACGGAATCGTATTCAAAAAACCATTGCTTGAACAGTAGCACAAAGAGGAAATCATGCGCGAGGTAATAGGTATGCATATGCACCGGAAAGGGTGATGTGCCATTGCGCCGGGTCATGATGACACAGTAAATATATTCGATAAAGCCAAAGCCCATGCCGATTGCCATTACGGGTATCATCACTTCGGGATGCTGGATGACTTTTTCAACGAATACATCAGCGTTATAACTGGTGGGATACATTTATGGTTCCTGATTGGATAAAAATGTGGTTCAGTATTTATTGTATGAGACAACGGCTATTTTCATAATTTGTCTGCTAAGCCGTCCACCATTTCCCGCGCGACCGCATCCACGGTGACAGGCTTAAAGTTTTTGGCAAATATTTCGAGGAATTTGAAGAGCGGTACCAGTTTCGCCAGTGTATCGCTGCGGCCATTGCCATAAACAATCGTTGGCGCAACCACCACGGTGGGAATGCCGCTGTCTTTCAGCATTTGCGCCAGCCGTGCCTTGCCTTCCACAAAAGATTTCGGGCCGAGGATGCCGCCGATAAAGCCCATCGCTTTCGCTTTTTTCGCTTGCGCGATTTACAGCATGACCTGCGCTGGCAAATCATTGGCGCGAACGAATTCCGCCGGGTCTTTTGCCGGATGGCCGACGAAATCAATGATGCAATCGACTGTTTCCGGCAAGGTTTGCATGACCGCAGCGGCATCGCTGACATCCACCGCGATATTGTGAATGCGCACATCTTGCAGAATATTTTTGCCGCTGCGGGACAATACATAAAATTGCGCCTGCATATCGCGTTGCAGCCATTGCTCAATAACGTTACGGCCAATGTAACCATTGCCGCCAAGCATGACGATATTTTTTATGAAGATTCCCCCTTTTGGAATTGTTGATTAAGGATGTCGTTTGCCAGCGAGGCGGTCAGCGCCTGCAATCGCTGCAAGACAAGATTGGCATCCAGCGAGTAATAGCGCTCTTTGCCCTCCTGCGCGACCTGCACCAGCCCGGCCTGTAGCAGCAGTTTCAGATGATGCGACACCGCCGGGCGCGACAGGTGCAGCAGTTCGGTCAGCTCATTGACGTTCAGCCGCCCGTGTTCAAACAGGCGTGAGGCGATGATTTGTCGGTTCTCGTCGCCGAGCATTTCAAACATCGGCAGGCAGTCGCGCAGCAGATTCATGGTTTGCTCGCTCATAGATTCTCCCGTTTAAGAATGTAAGCGTATTTTTGGATTAAGTTCTTAAACCTTTCAACACGAGCGGCGCGCTTTTTTGCTTTCTGCATGAATTTTCATGACTTTTCAACGAGACCACAGCGATTGCTGAATCTGCCTCACAACCCCATGCAAGCGCACGCCATTTATCCCGCCGCCCGTGCGGCGTACCATGCACCCGTTCAATCCACCTGAGACACTCATGAACCCCGTCAATCAACAAGTCATCGTCCTCGTCGGCTCTGGCGCCATCGGCCAGGCCATCGTCCGCCGCGTCGGTATGGGCAAACAAATCCTGCTCGCCGACCTGCGCGAAGAAAACGCCCGCACCGCCGCCGATACCCTGCGCCTGGCGGGCTACCAGACGCACACCGCCGCGGTCAATATCGCCGAACGCGCCTCCATCGCCGCGCTGGTTGCCCGTGCGCAGACGCTCGGCGACGTCCACACCGTCATCAATGCCGCCGGGGTTTCGCCCTCACAAGCCGCGCCGCAGACCATCTTCGCCGTCGATCTGGTCGGCACCGCGCTCTTGCTCGAAGCCTTCGGCGACGTCATCGCGCCGGGCGGCAACGGCATCGTCATCTCCTCACAGTCCGGCTTCCGCCTTGGCAATCTGGATGAGGCCGACCAGCGCGCGCTCGCCACCCTGCCGCCGGAGCAATTGGCGGAACTGCCGCTGGTCAAAAACGAGACCGACTCGCTGCGCGCCTACCAAATCTCCAAGCGCGGCAATGCACTGCGTGTCGCCGCCGAAGCGGTGCGCTGGGGCAAACGCGGCGCGCGGCTGAACTGCATCAGCCCCGGCATCGTCTTCACCCCGCTTGCCAACGACGAACTGAACGGCGAACGCAAGGATTTCTACCGCACCATGCTCGCCAACCTGCCCGCCGGACGCGGCGGCACCCCGGATGAAATTGGCGCGCTGGCGGAATTTATTATGGGCGGCAATGGCGGCTATATCAGCGGCAGCGATTTCCTGATAGATGGCGGCGCGACAGCCCATTATTTTTTCGGCACGCCATAAAACCTTATCCCGCCATTTGCGGCGGGATTTTTGTCATTCAGAAAATAGCGCAATTTTGCAAACAGCGTTTTATGCGAAGTGCCTGCAAAGAAACCATTCGGAGATTTATAGCCATCCACCGAAAGTTTCAGACAAGGCGCGTCGCCGAAGACAGTACGCATTTGTACGGCGAGGCGACGCAACACCGTATGAGGCTTTCGGTGGATGGCTATATTAAAAAACCGGGCAGCCGCCCGGTCTAAAACATTCCCCCTACCCTTTCGCTCTTAATTCCGCAATTGCCTCATTGGCAAGCTGGTCGGCCATTTCATTGCCGGGGTGGCCGCTATGCCCTTTTATCCATTGCCATTCAATTTGATGCTGACTCACCAGCGCGTCCAGCTCCTGCCACAGGTCAACGTTTTTCACCGCCTTTTTGTCGGCAGTTTTCCAGCCGTTGCGTTTCCAGCCGGCAAGCCATTGGGTGATGCCGTTTTTCACATAATTGCTGTCGGTGGTCAGCACAATCGGGCAAGGCCGCTTCACCGCCCGCAGCGCGGCAATCGCCGCCGTCAGCTCCATGCGGTTGTTGGTGGTCATCGCTTCGGCGCCGTTAAGCGTTTTGCGTTGGTCGCCATAGCACAGCAGCACGCCCCAGCCGCCGATGCCGGGATTGCCCTTGCAGGCGCCGTCGGTATAGATGAGCAGCGGCGTGGTCATAGCGTCTCCGCGATGCGTTCGCCCATGCGGATTTTTGCTTCCCGCTCCAATACATCACGCTTCCAGCCGACGACGTCTTTTTCAAAGAAGAGAATCACGGTGGAGCCGAGGTTGAAGCGGCCGATTTCCGCGCCTTTGGCAAAGCGCAATTCTTCCGCGCTGTAGTCATAAAGGTTGCGGCTGCCGCGATCGGTGAGTTCGCCTTGCCAGACGGTTTCGATGCTGCTGACATTGAGCGCGCCAACCATCACCAGCGCCATTTTGCCGAACGGCGTCTCGAACAGGCAGACCGCGCGCTCATTGCTGCTAAAGATACCGGGAATGCGGTCAAGCAGCGGCAGCGACACGCTGTGTTTGTCGCCGGGACAGAAGCGCAGCGCGAGCAGGCGGCCATCGCAAGGCATATGAATGCGGTGGTAATCGTCCGGGGCAAGATACAGCGTCGCCGTACTGCCACCGGCGAAAGCGTCCGCCCATTCGTCGCTGCCGAGCAGGGTGGCGACGCTGTACGGCAGGCCTTTCGCTTGCAGCGTCATGCCGTCCTGCACCGTGCCGTAATGGGCGCAGCGGCCATCGACCGGGCTAACAATGGCGGCGTTGTCGCCATCAATCGGGCGCGCACCATCAGCCAGCGCGCGGGTGAAGAAATCATTGAGCGTCGCGTAGGCGTAGGGATTTTTCTCGGCGGCAAAATCGGTATTGGCGCCGGTCGCTTTCATATAGGCGCGGATGATGGTGTTTTTGACCAAGCGCGATTTGACCCGCGCGAGGCGATACATCAGCGCGCTCGACAAATGGCGGGGAATCAAGGTGTAAAGGTGGATATTCATGGTGGTTTCTTTCTGTAACGAACGGCGCGCAGTGTAGCGGCAAAGTGGCGGGTGCGCCATGCCGCCGCTGCTAGAATGCCGCCTTTCACTTCAGGGAGAACATCATGGCACCCCGCAATGACGACATGAGCAGCGTGATGGCGCTGCTGGAAATCCTGCGCCGAATGCCCAAAGTCGGCGCCATCAGCACGAAAGACATACAAAACCATCTGGCTGATGCGGGTTACAACCTCAGCGACCGCACCGTACAGCGCTACATGAATTTGCTTAGCGAACACTTCGACATCAAGCGCGACGAACGCAGCAAACCTTATGGCTATCGCTGGGAAAGCTACGCGCGCGGCCTCGAAATCCCCATCCTCAACGAACAAGAATCGCTGCTGCTGATGCTCGCCAAGGCGCAGCTCGAACACCTGCTACCGCCCAACGTCATGGCGAGCGTGCAACCCTTCTTCGCGCAGGCCGAGCGCAAACTCGTCTATGAGGCCGAAGGCAAGCCCGAACGCGAATGGCTCGGCAAAATCGCCGTCGTCCCCACCAGCCAACCGCTGTTGCCACCGCCGACAGACAAAAACGTGCTGGACACCATTGGCCGCGCCCTCTACCAAAACCGCTGGCTCGACATCCACTACCGCAACCAGGCTGGCCGCGAACACGACCGGCGCGTCATGCCGCTGGCGCTGGTACAACAGGGCAGCGTGCTCTACCTCGTCGTCCAGTACGACGGCTACGAAGACAAACGCCACCTCGCCGTGCACCGCATCCGGCAGGCGCGCATCAGCACCATGACCTTCCAGCGCCCGCCGTTTGACCTCGCCGCCTACTGCAATGAAGCCCGCTTCGGCTACGGCGACGGCAGCAAAATCCGCCTCACCTTCAGCATCCGCCACGGCGCTGGCTACCACCTCACCGAAACCAAACTCGCGGAAAACCAGATTATTCTCGAAGAAGACCAAGAGCATTACCGCATTCAGGCGGAGCTGGTGGACAGCGACCTGCTCGACAAATGGCTGCTCGGCTTCGGCGATGACATTTGGGACATCGAAAAAATCCCACTGTAGGTGGTGTCCTAAAATGTATGCTGATAAACGGCGGGCAAACAAAAAGCAACGGA